>JAFOXS010000330.1 GCA_017391665.1 Alistipes sp.
CCTTCGGTGATAACCAGAACTCCACCGCCCTGCTCCTCGGCGAGCTCGGTGGCGTGCTTCAACTGCTTGCGGAGCGACGCCTCGTCGTTGTGACCATATACAAAGCGCTTGCCTTTGTGCATACGCAAGCCGTCGATGATACATGCGTGGCACTCAGCATCGTAAACCACCACGTCACGCGGAGTGAGCAGGCAGTCGATAATTGAGATCATACCCTGATAACCGAAGTTCAAAAGGAAGGCATCCTCCTTGCCTACGAACTCAGCCAACTCACGCTCCAGCTGCTCGTGATACTTGGTCTGACCGCTCATCATACGAGCACCCATAGGTGCTGCCATACCAAACTCCTGAGCACCTGCGGCGTCAGCCTTGCGAACCTCGGGATGGTTAGCCAGACCGAGGTAGTTGTTAAGACTCCAGTTGAGCATCATCTTACCGCGGAAACGCATGTGAGGACCCAACTCACCCTCCAACTTGGGGAAAGCGAAATAACCGTGAACCAACTGCATGTACTGACCAATCGGGCCACCGGTATTCTTCTCTAATCTTTCGAAAATATCTACCATAATCGTTTATATTGAGTTATTAGTTTTTCCTTTTGCTATGCAAAGAAACACATTTAATTCCTTTTTGACAAATTTTTTATCCTATTATCTCTTATTGCAAATCAATAACAAGTGTGGTTACGCCTCTGGCGGCTACCTCATACGACATTACGGTGGGCAGTGCCGAGTAGGCCAGATCGTGGCGGGCATCGGTGCGATAGCTCCTGACGCTCTTCACTCGCTTCTGCCACTGTTTGGGCAGAGTGATCTCCACGCCGTGATTCTCAAAATCGGAATTTACAAACACGGCTACTATCTGCCCGCCATCGGGCGAGAGGTAGGCCGTAGCTGCCAATGTATCGGTATCATCGGCGCCCGCAAGGTCGATACGTTTATAGTTGGGGCGAATAAAACGGCTGAAATTACCCAGCACCCAGAGCATCTTGTTGGCTGAGATGTAACCACCCTTATGTATGTCGCCATCGGTTGCATGCAGAGCCACCAGAGCGTGATCGCCCTTGAGCTCCATGGCCTTCCAGTAGCACCACGATACGGCATTCATATCAACAAAATCGCTATGCATCACACGCGCCATCATCAGCGCAGCCTGAATATCGCCGTGGTTACCCTTCTGCCAGTCATCTGTTATGCCACCATACTGTTGCGATGTGGGTAGCAGACACCACTCCGATGAGTGATAATCAAGGCCATACTTTCTGGCCTCAGCCCCCGCCAAAAGGTGTGTTGAGCGCATCTCCTCGCTGGTGAAGTGATTGTTATAAGGGTGAGCCGTAAACTCCTTGTTTATATGCTTCAGATCGCCAACATAATAAGGCGACTTCTCATCAAAAAACGTATATAACTGTCGTCCCGGAGTCTCCACCTGATCCTCGCCGAACTGAGACAACATTCCCGGCGTGAACTCATACAGACCCTTGAGCAACATAGTCTCGCCGATGAAGATACGCACACCATCAAACTTGGTCGAACGCGACAACGCTTCATCGAGAGCCTTCGTCATGCGGTTAATCTGGCTGTTACGCCAGGGTGAGCCCTCCTGCTTGATGGTTGTCCAGTTCATCTGCGGCTCATTAATCGGGCTGATATAGGGAATATTAAAGCCTTTTTCCATAAGGTGCTCTGTGACATCGACCAGATACGTGGCATAGTCATCGTAGCAATCATCACGAAGGTTGGCACTGTCGGCTGTCGGGGCATAGCCCTTGCCATTTTTGGTCAGCTGCACCAGCGGAGAGTTCGAGAAGAGTATAAACTGATTGCAACCGCGATCCTTTGCCGCCTGCATAAAATACTCCTGACCGGCACACTTGCCCCAGTCGTAGCTCTTGCCATCGATGGTCTTATAGGACTCGGCACGACGCTGATAGGGATAGATATCCGCCTCTGCCTGCTCCAGGGTGCCTGCGCCGAGATTCACTCGCCACATCGTAAGACCAATGCCCACGGGGTTACCCGCAGCATCTGTCTGCTGCGAGAAGAGCAGATCGGCAATATCGCGTTTGGGCACCTCGCCCCAATATTTTCCCACGAAGTTTCCACTCCACGCATCGGCAGCACCGAAAAACTCAATGGTCTGATACTGCTTCTCGGGATTGATTGAAATCTTCTGCTGGGCCGACAACGAAGTTGTAGCACAGAGCAATAGAGCAAATAATAGATTACGTTTCATACTGTATTTAGGTTGTTAATTTTTCTCCCACCAGCTTACATACTCCACCTCCTCGGCCGTCAGGGCACGATCGTAGATGGCTATGCCGCCAATATCGCCCTTGAAGAAGTTGCCGATGCGCTTATTGACAAACACTGCACCCACGGTAAAATCCGAACCATTGTCGCCAATACCATCGGGGAAGTAATAAGGATTCTTCACCTGACGCAAGCCCTCGGGGTAACCCTCGAAGCCCGTGGTGTGGTCGATCAGCTCCTCCTCACGCTCCTCAAACTTGCCGTTGAAGTAGGAGCGGATATACTCGCCATCGTAGGTAAATGCCACGGCGCACCACTCATCTGCAGGAACACGCTGCGGCGACGCCGAGTAGTCAATCGAATAGGGGAACGGCGGTGTAGGCTTTCCCGTGCGAGAGATGTGGCCGCACACCTGGTTGCGGCCATTGTAGTGCGGCAGCGACACGAACAGTCCATACTGACGCTTGCCACCATCCTCATACTCGTTCCACATTCCAGCAACGAAACCTATCTGCTCGGCAGTCCATTTAACCCACGCCACGACGGTCACCTCGCCACTCTGGACATTCAGTCCGCCCGTCTCGGCATAAGGGATATAGAGGTAATCATCGCCATCGAAATGCAATGCCCTGCCAGACAAGGGTCCTTCGGCAACCAATGTAGGCATAGAGCCATGCTCACCTTGCAATGTTGCATCCTCGCCCGTTGCCGAGAGAAAATCCTCACCCGCAAAGTCCCAGTATGCCACAAGATTAGGCACGCTCTCAAGACGGCGAGCCACCTCGGTACGACTGTCGCACCCCGCGGCAACAAAAAGCGCAAAGGCAAGGGTTAAAATGGAAATGATTCTCATAAGGTTTAATTTATGCAAAGATAGCGAAAAAAGGGCGTCGGTGTACCGCCGAGCAATACAAATAGATTGTCGGCACACTTAAAATAGGTATTTATACTTATCTCGGAAGAAAAGTTTGCGCGCAAGGTGTGATATAACGGGATTTTTTCTTATCTTCGCAAAAAGATATAAAGATTTTTAGTTATGAAATACAATAGAATACTTCTCAAATTGAGCGGAGAGTCGCTTCAGGGCGCACAACGATATGGTCTTTCACCCGAGGTTTTGCAGTCATACGCCGAGCAGATCAAGGCTGCCGCAGCAACAGGTGTGCAGATTGGCATTGTTATTGGCGGCGGTAACATATTCCGTGGCCTGCAGGGCGCAAAGAAGGGTTTTGACCGCGTGAAGGGCGACCAGATGGGTATGCTCGCAACGATCATCAACTCGCTGGCACTGCACTCGGCTCTGGAGGACAATGGCGTGAAGGCCAAGGTATTGACATCGATTCGCATGGAGCCCATCGGCGAGTACTACTCAAAGGCAAAGGCTATCGAGTATCTGGAGGCTGGCTATGTGGTGATCATCGGCGGTGGTACATCTAACCCCTACTTCTCGACCGACACCGCATCGGCATTGCGCGGCATCGAGATCGAGGCCGAGGTGATGTTCAAGGGCACACGTGTGGATGGCGTCTATACGGCCGACCCCGAGAAGGATCCCACAGCCACGAAGTTTGACAAAATTACCTTCGACGAGGTGTACAACCGCGACCTGAAGGTGATGGATATGACCGCTTTTACACTCTGCAAGGAGAATGGTCTGGACATCATTGTCTTCGACATGGACACCGAGGGCAACCTGGCAAAGGTACTCAACGGCGAGCAGATCGGCACGCTGGTTTGCAAGGAGTAAATTTATTATAATAACCTAAAAGAGAACGACTATGAACATTAAAAATTTCGGCCGTAAGGCATATATCATTTTGGCAGCCATTGCCCTCATCGCAATCGCTGCTCCTGAGAGCGTCATGGCACAGGATCGTGCCGAGATCGAGGCTACAACACTTGTAAAGCCCGGACAGAAGGCTCCCGATTTTACCGTAGAGATGGTCGATGGCCAGAAGGTTACGCTCTCTTCGCTCAAGGGCAAGATCGTGCTTATCAACTTCTGGGCGACATGGTGCCCTCCCTGCCGCGAGGAGTTCAAGCGCGTGCAGAAGGATATCATTGACCACTTCAAGGGTCAGGATTTCGTATTCCTGCCCATCTCACGCGGCGAGAAGAAGGTAACCGTAGATCAGTTCCGCGACAAGCAGGGCTACACCTTCCCGATGGGTCTGGATCCTACGCAGGAGATATACAAGAAGTATGCATCAAACTATATCCCCCGCAACTTTGTCGTAGGTAAGGATGGCAAGATAATCTATGTTTCGGTAGGTTACGAAGCTTCGGAGTTTGAGGCAATGATTAAGGCCATCGAGGCTGCTTTGAAATAGAAACAAAATAAATAAAGATAACTACTATGGATACTAAAACAATTATCAATGCGGCAACCGACCGTATGAAGCGTACGGTAGATCATCTGGACGAGGAGTTGCTCAACATCCGCGCCGGCAAGGCTTCGACCAACGTACTGAATAGCGTATTTGTCGATTACTACGGCTCACAGACTCCCGTATCGGGCGTAGCAAGTGTGACCGTGCCCGACGCACGCACAATCCTGATTCAGCCCTGGGACAAGAATATGATTCGCCCCATCGAGAAGGCTATCATCGACTCAAACATCGGCCTTACACCTTCGAACAACGGTGAGACCATCCGTCTGACTATTCCCCCTCTCACTGAGGAGCGTCGTAAAGAGCTCGTAAAGCAGGTAAAGAGTGTTGGTGAGACTGCTCGTATCAGCCTGCGTAATGCACGCCGCGATGCTGTGGAGGCATTCAAGAAGGCTCAGAAGGAGGGTATGCCCGAGGATGAGGCTAAGGATGGCGAGACACAGGCACAGAAGCTGCTGGAGAAGTTCTCAAAGCAGTTGGATGCTCTGATGGAGGCCAAGGAGAAGGAGATCATGACTGTGTAATTACACATAACACGAAACGTAAAGGCTGCCTCTACTTCGGCAGCCTTTTTTAACCTAAAACCCAAACTGCAATGAAGAAGATTTTTACACTGCTTTGTGGCGTGATGCTGGCGGCAACAACCTTTGCACAGCAGGCTCGCGACATACAGGTCATCGGCCACCGTGGAGGTCGCTACGAATTTGAGGAGAATACCCTCGCTGCCTTCAAGGGCTCTTACTCGCAGGGTGTACGCGCCTATGAGACAGACATTCGCCTGACGGCTGATGGCGAGCTGGTCATCCTTCACGACGCATCGCTCAAGCGTATGACTGGCGTTGATATGGATGTAGAGAAATCAAAGCGCAAGGATATTGAGAAGGTACGCACACTGAAGGGCAACCCTATTCTGTTCCTTGATGAGCTGGCCGACTACTTCTCAACTACGGAGATTCTCTATATCGAGTGGGAGATGAAGACCGACAACTACACCGAGGAGCAGCTGAAAGGCTACTGCGACAAGGTCTATCAGACGGTTATGAGCAAGCGCCCCGCAACAGCGCTCTACATATTCTCATCGTTCGACCACCGTGCTCTGCGCACGATGAAGGAGCGCCATCCCGACGCCGAGTGTATGCTCATCACAGGTAACCCGATCAGCGAGCAGACCATAGCCACAACGAAGAGCCTCGGCCTTAAGCGCGTAGCCTGTGGCGTGGATGGCACATCACGTGCGGCTATGAAAACGGCGCACGAAGAGGGGCTGATCGTGAATCTGTGGCCCGGCGGCTCAATAGAGGATTTTCAGTTGGCATTGGCCTTAGGTGCTGATATTGCCTGCACGGACTATCCCGTCAAGGTGCTGCAGTTCATCAGCGAGAAGATGCCCTGGATAAAGGGAGCCAAAGATATTAGATAAAATAAAAAAAGGTGTCAAACGACACCTTTTTTTATTTTGAAACGCGTCGCATGCGGGCAATTATCTCGTCACCCAGCGCACTCTTCACCTCGATATGGTTGAGCGTTGCCTGCACAAAGGGATTGCTCTCGAAGTCGCCACGCACCTGCTCGAAGTCCATATCCTTCTCCGTGCGCGAGCCATCCACGCCAAAGCCAGTGCGTGAAGCAAGTGAAAACTCCTTGCGAGCATCCTCATATATCATGCGGTCAAGCCCCACGACGGCCTCGCGCCACTGCTCAACGATGCGTATAACATCCGCAGCAGTTATCTCAGCAGGGTTCACACCATAGAACTCCTCCAAATGATCGTAGACCCATGTCCACTCGTAGGTGTAGTAGTTCTCGTGCATCGTGCGCCACTCTTCGTTAACCTCCTTCAGGAAATTTATTCTTCCCGACTCAATACCCTCAATCACACGATCGACCTCGCTCTTGGGGGCAATCAAGCCCGAGAGATCAACCCACTCGCCACTGCCGATGGGCGTATCGGGACGCAGACGCTCGCGAATCTCCTCATTACTGCGGAACTCCGTAATTTCCAAGCGTTTGATAATTGAATTGCCGAGGAACTTATGCACCGCCGTCTCATAGAACTTTATACCCTTCACCAGCGCCGAATTCTTGATCTTGGCACTATGGAACGAGTAGAGATCCGACAACTCTCCGCTGGCATAGCGCAGATTGCGCAGTGTCTTCAGACCCTTCATCATCTTCTGCACGGTGTAGGGGCTCAGATGGTTATAATTGATATAATCCAGACGATTGGTATCGGTACGCTTGTCACGCTTGGGCCACTTCTGCACATCGCGGATTGTGCCCACTGAACGCAGATTGACACCCGGCACAAGGTAGGTCGTATTATTCTGCTCGATAAGATATGAGAACGGCAGGTTTGTCGTATCCGAATTATTCACATGGCGACCCATAACCAGAGAAAAGGCACCCACACGAGCTGGCCACAGGATATAGGAGTTAGAGGTGGTCTTGGCACCACGCTCCAGCATACCCTGATGTATAGGGCCGAGTTTATACATATGGTTGCTCTGATTAGAGCCCGAACCGGCATTCATAAACGAGAACATACCAGCGATGAGCAGCGTAGATTTGTGGTGTGTCACGGTGAACGGACCTGCAAAGATGGCGCAAGCCTCGCCATTCTCTCCCTGGCAGTTACTGAAGAACAACGAATCCGATGCCGAGTAGTTGTGACCAATCGTGCACGCCTGACCTACAAAGCAACGCGAGAGCATAGCACCCTCATCTACACGCGTGCCGCTCGAGATGATAAAATCGTCGCACACCACTCCATGACCTATATGCAC
>JAFOXS010000176.1 GCA_017391665.1 Alistipes sp.
CTGCGCAGCGAGATTAAGGCTGGCGCAACGAAGGGTGCCGTGAAGTGGATCATCACCCCCGCTATTGAGCAGGACTGGATCTATAAGCCCGTTATTCAGACCTCGCAGGTGGGTTATCACCCCAATCAGGAGAAGGTGGCTATCATCGAGCTTGATGAGCGTGACGCAAAGCGCCCCGTGGCTGAGCTTGTTCGTATCGATGCCGATGGCGAGAAGGTTGTAAAGCGCATTCAGCCTACCGACTGGGGTAAGTTCCTGCGTTATAACTACGTGAAGGCTGACTTCTCGGATGTGACTGCATCGGGTGTATATCAGCTCAAGTATGGTAATTCCGTTTCGCCCATCTTCCGCATCGACAAAGGTGTTTATGATCGTGGCGTATGGCAGCCCGTGCTGGAGTACTTCCTGCCCGTGCAGATGTGCCACATGCGTGTAGCTGAAAAGTATCGTGTATGGCACGACGCCTGCCATATGGACGATGCGCAGATGGCTCCCGCTCACAACCATATAGACGGTTACGACCAGAAGCCCGGTCTATCGAAGTATGAGGCTGGTGAGGTGGTTCCCGGCGTAAATATCGGTGGCTGGCACGATGCAGGTGACTTCGATTTGCGTATCGAGTCGCAGGCGGGCGAGTCGTATATTCTGGCTCTGGCATACGAGTCGTTCCACCCCGAGCTGGATGTGACCTCTATCGATCAGATCAACCGTGTTACGGAGATTCATCAGGCTGACGGCAAGAACGATATGTTGCAGCAGGTGGAGAATGGCGCGCTGAGCGTTGTTAGCTCTTACCTTGCGCTGGGTCGTCTGTATCGTGGTATTATCACCAACAACCTGCGTCAGTATGTTCTCTTGGGCGATGCTGCTTCGATGACCGATGGCAAGATCGGCAATGAGGACGACCGCTGGATCTTCACCGAGGATAACCCCTCACGCGAGATGACCACAGCAGCACAGCTGGCTGCAACATCACGCGTACTGCGCGATTTTAACGATACTCTCTCTATGCACTGTCTGAATATCTCTCGCGAAATCTTTGCCAACGTAGGCAAGGGTAACAACCGCATCATGAATCAGAAGATTCAGGCGGCTGTGGAGTTGTATCTCGCAACCGACGAGAAGAAGTATCTTGACTTCCTATTGGATAATCAGCAGGAGATCGTAAACCGTATCAGCAGCGTGGCTTGGTTCACGGCTCGTGCCGAGCAGAAGATCGCAAAGCTTGGTGACAAGCGTGCGCGCGCCTTCTCGAAGGCATTCCGTGAGGCTCTGCCCAAGGTGGAGGCCGACTTGCAGACGCAGGTTAAGGAGACACCCTACGGTGTACCCTACCGTCCCCATATCTGGGGTGCTGGCTGGGATATCCAGAGCTTTGGCTACCGCCATTACTTCCTCGCATCGGCTTATCCCGAGATTTTCTCTAAGGCTCCCATCTTCAATGCACTGAACTTCATCCTCGGTTGCCACCCCGGCTCTAACCAGGCGTCGTTCGCATCGGGTGTAGGTGCTGAGTCAGCAACGGTGGGTTACGGTCTGAACCGTGCCGACTGGTCATACATCCCTGGTGGTGTTATCTCGGGTACGGCTTTGATTCGTCCCGACTTTCCCGAACTGTTGACCTTCCCGTTCCTGTGGCAGCAGACCGAGTATGTGCTGGGCGGTGGTTCGTCACACTATATGTTCCTGGTGCTGGCAGCGCAGCAGTTTCTGCAGTAGTCCGGCGTAAAACAGATAAGAGGGTGTCCCACGGCGTGGGGCACCCTCTGTTTTTATAGCAAGAAATGTTTTGCGGATGTGAGATAATGCAGCGATACTAATAACGCACCTTATCCTCCTTTTCGTCCCATTTGCGGAAGGCCGCCAATGCGTTGTCTCGCATAAAATGCTCGCACTTGATCGAACGGTCGGCATAGCTCAGGTCGAGCTGGTCGTAGATGAACGAGTCGTCAAAGTCGATCGCCTTGGCGTCATCCTTGGTGTTGCCGTAGCAGATGCGCTTTACGCCAGCCCAGTAGAGTGCGCTCAGGCACATCGGACAAGGCTCACACGAACTGTAGATGGTGCAATCGTTGAGCTGGAATGTGCCCAGCTTTGTGCAGGCGTTGCGGATGGCCATCACCTCGGCGTGTGCCGTGGGGTCGGCATTGGGTACAACTCGGTTTGCGCCCGTTGCTATAACCTCGCCATTGCGAACGATGACGGCTCCGAATGGACCGCCTCCGGAGTCGATATTCTCGATTGACAGGTCGATTGCCATCTGCATAAATCGGGCATCTTCGGCCGAGTAGGATGTTGTCTCCTTGAGGTACTTTTTCATGCTATTGTGGGTTTTGCTTGATGCAAAATGTTGAATGCTTATTGCTTGCGGTAAGTTGGCCAATTACCGCCCAGATTGTAGAGCTGGTTGTTTTCCAGTCCCTGCTTGCCAGCGCCCTGCTGCATGAGCGATTTCAGAGCGTTGAGATGCGATGTGTAAATATCGCGTGGCAGAGCATCGTGCTCACGGCAGAGCGATGCGGCCATACCTACCACCTCGCCCATCATTCCGCATGTACGCATAACACGAACCGTGCCCAAGCCGATGTGCGTTACGCTGATGTCGCGACCCGCCATAAAGAGGTTGTCGATGTTGCGCGAGTAGAGGCAACGATATGGCACGGCATAGGGGTTCGTAGCGCCATGTACGCATATCGACTTAAACTCCTCGCCGGGGAAGTGCTTTGTATTCTCGGGGTCGGGATAGTGCAGGTCGATACTCCACGTAGTGGTGAACGAGGCATCGGGATATGCTATCTCCTGCATCAGGTCATTCTCGTTGAGCACGTGGTCGCCCAGCAGTCGGCGTGATTCACGCTTGCCTGCGATGTATGCCACCCAGCCAAGTGAGCGGTTGCGATAAGCCTCATTATCCTGCAGGCGATTTTTCAGAAAACTCCAGTTCGAATATACCACCATCAGACCATAGTCGCGTATGCGCTCAAACTCCTCGCATTGGTCATAGTTCATGCCTGTCTCCCAGGTCCACTCGCCCATTGTTACACGCTGGCAGCTCTCCTCGTTGAAGTTAAGACCATATTCAAATATGGGGAAATTGCTCTCACTGTCATTCTCTACCGAGTACCACTGCACCGACGAACCCATCGTCATCTTGTCGGCCACCTCGGGTGCCGAAGGCTCGTTGTACTCATCGCGGCTCTCGCGACCCATAGCGTAGTCAGCACCAGCCAGATAGCCTACCGTGCCATCGCCCGTGCAGTCGGAGAAGATAGGCGCACGGAATACGACCTCCTCGCCTGTCTCGATGTGCTGTGCACGTACGGCCTCGATGTGGCCATTGCGACTCTCGACAGCATATACTCTGTATGAGGGGAAGAGCGAGAGATTCTCCTCGGCCTCGAGGAAAAGACGTTTCTTGTCATCCTCGTAGTTCTCGGCAGGCTGAGCATTGCCACCACGCAATGGACCAAACTCCTTGATCATATTGCCAAGATTGACGTATGGCTCCATCTCGATGTGGCCACCCAGGTGTACTCGTGTCTCCGAACTGTTTGTTCCACCCCACAGCGGACGGTCGTTGATAAGTGCCACCTTAGCACCCAGTCGTGCTGCAGCCACCGCAGCGCACATGCCTGCAATGCCACCACCTACGACCACGAAGTCAAACTCCTCGACCTTCGCCTTGCTGGGGTTGTGCTTTGAGCGGAAATCGGCGAGAGCCTCTACCTCGGCAGGAGGCGTAGCTTGTTTGTTAAGAGTGAGGTATATGGCGTCGCAGCGACCTTCGAATCCTGTGAGATCGTGCAGGCGGAGTGTCTGCTCACCCTTGTTTTCGATATTTACAGATCCTGCATACTGCCACTCCCAGGCATTGCCCTCTACGCCCAGCTCGTTGGGAAGCAGCTCATCTCCCACGCCAATGCGGAAACCGCCTGCGCCACGACCCTCAGACCACGGCGAGGTCCAATTGTAGGTGCGAGCATAGATATGCCACTCGCCAGCGCTGGGGATGGATATTATGCTTGTCGCGTCCTCTACCGTATTGCCCATGCCGTGGGCAATCAGATAGGGCGAGCCCATCTCGAATGTGAACTGCTGATCGACCGACCAGCCACCCTTATTTGTAAAACTCTCAGCCTCGACAAAAATATCGTTGTGCTTAGTGCAGGCTGTAAGAGTGAGAAGCAGTGACAGAAGTGTAAGAATGTTTTTCATTGTGCTGTGTTGTATTTATAATGCAAAGTTATAAAAATATATGGTAGAAGGAGGCTGCTGCGCGAAAAATCCTGCTTTTGAAGGCGAGATTGGGCGTCGGAGTGGATGTGTTGTTTGAAATGTGGATTTTTTTTGATAAAAATATTGGCTGATTGTAAGTTTTTTTGTGTGAAAAATATTATTTTTGTAAGGAATAGAATAGTTTATTCTTAAAAAATATTATAAAATCATTAATATATGGCAAAGATTAAAGGACGTGTGGTGGTGGACACGGAGCGTTGCAAGGGTTGTGGCGTGTGTGTCGCTGCGTGCCCGTGTAATGTTTTGACACTCTCAGTGAATGTCAACGGCAAGGGTTACCCCTATGCCGAGATGGCTAATGTGGATGCCTGCACAGGATGCGCTTCGTGCGGAATAATCTGCCCCGATAGTTGTATTGTTGTATATCGTCAAAAAATGGAGTAGATTATGGCAGAGAAAGATGTAAGATTGATGAAAGGTAACGAGGTTATCGCCCACGCCGCTGTGCATTGCGGTTGCGACGGTTACTTCGGCTACCCTATCACCCCGCAGTCGGAGGTGATGGAGACTCTGATGGAGTTGCGCCCCTGGGAGAGCACCGGTATGGTTGTATTGCAGGCTGAATCGGAGATCGCCTCTATCAATATGGTTTACGGCGGTGCTGCTACGGGTAAAAAGATTATGACCTCGTCGTCGAGCCCTGGTGTGAGCCTTATGAGTGAGGGCTTGAGCTATATCGCTGCGTGCGAGTTGCCCTGCCTTGTTGTTAACTGTCAGCGTGGCGGCCCCGGCCTGGGTACTATCCAGCCCTCGCAGGGTGATTACATGCAGGCATGCAAGGGCGGCGGCCATGGCGATTACCATCTCATCGTGCTGGCTCCCTCGTCAGTGCAGGAGATGTATGACTTCGTAGGATTGTCGTTCGATATAGCATTCAAGCACCGTAATCCCGTTATGCTGCTGGCCGATGGTGCTATCGGTCAGATGATGGAGAAGGTTGTCTTCTCGGAGCAGAAGCCCCGTCTTACTGACGAGGAGGTTGCCGAGCAGCAGAAGGCTTGGGCAGCGACTGGCAAGGGTCAGCGTGGAAAGAGCAATGTGGTGACCTCGCTGTACCTCAATCCCGAGGAGTTGGAGGGATTGAATAATCGTTTGCAGGAGAAGTATAATCGCATCAAGGCCGAGGAGGCCCGCTGGGAGGAGTTTATGTGCGACGATGCCGAGTATGTACTCGTTGCTTTCGGTTCGTCGGCTCGTATCTGCTCGGCTGTTGTTGAGCAGGCTCGTGAGGAGGGCATCAAGTTAGGCTTGATGCGTCCCATTACCCTGTGGCCGTTCCCCGAGAAGCCTTTGGCCGATATGGCTGCGCGTGGCGTCAAGGGATTCATGTCTGTAGAGATGAATGCTGGCCAGATGGTCGAGGATGTACGCCTGGCTGTCGAAGGCAAGGCTGCCGTTGAGCATTATGGCCGTACGGGTGGCGTGATATTTACTCCCGACGAGGTTCTGGAGGCACTTAAGAATAACCTAATAAAGTAAAGATTATGGCAGAAGTAGAGATAAGAGAGGAGAATAAGGTACATGCGCGTCCGCGACTCATTACCGACACGGTTATGCACTACTGTCCGGGTTGTAGTCATGGTACGGTACATAATCTCATTGCCGAGGTTATTGATGAGATGGGTCTGGAGGATAAGGCCGTCGGTATCTCACCCGTAGGTTGCGCCGTGTTTGCATATAATTATATCGATGTGGACTGGGTAGAGGCGGCTCACGGTCGCGCTTGCGCTGTGGCTACCGCCGTAAAGCGTCTGCATCCCAATAATATGGTCTTCACCTATCAGGGCGATGGCGATTTGACTGCTATCGGTGCTGGTGAGACTATCCACGCTGCTGCACGTGGCGAGAATATCGTTACGATATTTATCAACAACTCGATCTACGGTAT
This sequence comes from Alistipes sp., assembly GCA_017391665.1. Lineage (GTDB taxonomy): Bacteria > Bacteroidota > Bacteroidia > Bacteroidales > Rikenellaceae > Alistipes. The sequence continues at coordinate 6,185 of JAFOXS010000176.1, forward strand.
GACTGGTGGTCAGATGTCGCCCACTACCCTTCTGGGTATGCGTACTGCCACAACACCTGCAGGTCGTGATGCCGCGCTCAATGGCTTCCCCTACAAGATTATGGATATGCTCACACACCTCGATGGTGCTACTTACCTCACGCGTCAGAGCGTACATACTCCGGCTGCGGTGCGTAAGTGCAAGAAGGCCATTAGCAAGGCTTTTGAGAATGCTATGGCTGGCAACGGTTACTCAATGGTGGAGGTTGTGGCATCATGCAACAGCGGCTGGAAACTATCTCCCGTGGAGGCTAACCGCTGGATGGAAGAGAATGTAATGCCCAACTATGTGATGGGCGATGTGAAGTGTTCAACCCTGCCTAAATAGATAGCGATATGAAAGAGACAATGATTATAGCAGGCTTCGGCGGTCAGGGTGTACTGTCGATGGGTAAGATTCTGGCTTACTCGGCCATTATGCAGGACTTTGAGGTTACGTGGATGCCCTCGTATGGTCCCGAGATGCGTGGCGGTACGGCTAACGTGACGGTGATTGTGTCGGATAAGAAGATCTCGTCGCCTATTGCCAATCAGTACGATACGGTTATTGTGCTTAACCAGCAGTCGATGGATAAGTTCGAGAGCAAGGTGCGCCCGGGTGGTGTGCTGATTTACGATACCAACGGTATTGTAACTCCTCCTACGCGTACCGACATTGAGATTTACACCATCGATGCTACTGAGGAGAGCGCTCGTATGGGTCAGGCCAAGATGTTCAATACGATGATTCTGGGCGGATATCTGAAGATTAAGCCTATCGTGAAGCTGGAGAACGTTATGGCGGGCTTGAAGAAGTCGCTTCCTGAGCGTGCATGGAAATTCCTGCCACAGAATGAGGCTGCGATCCTGCACGGTGCGGAGATCATAAAGCGCAGACAACTTTCTACTACAGTCTTTCCACCCCCAATGTGGCTTGGCCTGGTAGAGTAAAAAGAGATTGCCTGACCCGTGCGGTTGGGCAATTTTTTTTAGTGCCGAGTGTATATGTAGCGGTAGTTTTTTGTATCTTTACATCGTAATTGGAAATGAAATAAGAAATCAGAATCTCACAGGGAGATTCATAAAAGGATGAAACTATGGAGAAAAGAATGACAGTAGCCCTTGTGGCACACGACGCTATGAAGCGTGATTTGGCCGAGTGGGTAGCGTGGAACTGGGAGAAGTTGCTCTCGCATCGATTGGTATGTACAGGCACTACGGGACGTATCGTGGCCGAGACTCTGATGTCGCGTCGCAGCAAGGATGCGGCTAATTCGCGTTTTGATATTACGATGCTCAAGTCGGGACCTCTTGGTGGCGATCAGCAGCTGGGTTCGATGATTGCCAATGGCGAGATCGATATGCTGGTCTTCTTCTGGGACCCCATGTCGGCACAGCCCCACGATGTGGATGTGAAGGCGTTGTTGCGTTTGGCTTCGCTTTACAACGTGCCTACGGCAATTAACCGATCATCGGCCGATTATATGATCTCATCACCGCTCATGGCGCACGATGACTATAAGCCCGAGATAAAGGATTATACATCCTATATAGAGCGTACGCTCAAGTAATCAAAAACAGACAACCTATGAATCAAAATCCACTTGTAGCCAAGGCTTTGGCTGCGGCAACCGATACGGCCGCCCTTGAAATAGGCGTAGATATTTTAGATCGTGTGCCCGCAATGTTCTGCGAGCAGTTCCCTGCTGCCCGTGCACTCGTTGTAGCTGACGAGAATACGTGGCGCGTAGCCGGTAAGGCTGTCTATGAGTATCTTCAGCAGGCTGGTGTTGAGTGCGACGAGCCCTATATCTTCACCGACAAGGATCTGCATGCCGAGTGGCACTTTATTGAGATACTCGATGCAAAACTCTCCTCTACCGACGCCATTGCCGTTGCCGTAGGTTCGGGAACGATCAACGACTTGTGTAAATTATCCTCTCATCACTGCTCACGCCCCTATATGTGTGTGGCTACGGCAGCTTCGGTCGATGGTTACTCTTCGTTCGGTGCTTCGATTACCTACAAGAGTATGAAGCAGACCTTCACCTGCCCTGCTCCTCGTGCTATTCTTGCCGATGTGGGAGTTATGGCACGAGCACCACGCGAGATGACTGCCGCAGGTTATGCCGACCTTGCAGCCAAGATTCCTGCTGGTGCCGAGTGGATCATTGCCGATTTTGTTGGCTCGGAGCCTATACACGCCGATGCGTGGCATATTTCGCAGGATAACCTTAAGGCGTCGCTTGCCGACCCTGAGGGTGTTGCAGCACTGAAGGCGGAGGCTATCGCTCCCTTTGTCGAGGGGTTGATGCTCAGCGGCTTTGCTATGCAGGCGGCACGCTCGTCACGTCCTGCATCGTGCACCGACCATCTGTTCAGCCATCTGTGGAATATGCGCGACCATAAGCACAATGGCGTAACGCCCTCGCATGGATTCCAGGTGAGTGTCGGCACGTTGATGATGTGTGCGATGTTCGATGAGATGTATAAGACCGATTTCACTACGCTCGACGTGGATGCCTGCGTTAAGGCGTGGCCCTCGGTCGATGAGATACGCTCCAATGCCGAGCAATTGTTTGCTGGCGAGGCCTTTGCCGAGATGGGCATCACGGAGATGATGGCAAAGTATGACGATGCCACCGAGGTGCGTCGCCAGTTGCAGCTCTTGAAGGAGAATTGGCCCGATTTGAAGGCTCGTCTGCAGGAGCAGTGTTACACCTACGCCGAGATGCACCGCATGCTCTCTATCGTAGGTGCGCCCACCAAGCCCGAGGATGTAGGCATCACGAAGGAGCAGATGCGTGCCGATGTGCCCTACGTTCGCCATATCCGTCGCCGTTACAATATGATGGATCTGGGTCTGCGTGCCCGCACGCTCGATAAGTGGGTCGAGGGAGTATTTGGTCAGGGTGGTATTTGGCAGATTTAATATCTGTTATATAATAAAAAATAGGTTGC
>JAFOXS010000183.1 GCA_017391665.1 Alistipes sp.
ATTTTGGGTATTGCCATTGAGTATCTCAACTTTGATCTTGTCGACACGATGACCATCCATGGCATGCACCGTAAAACGCACATCATGTGCCTCGACCGTATCGCCCTTGCGCAGCAGATCGCGACGCAGCTCCAGCATAAGACCCGCCAGAGTCTCGGCACGTCCCTGCACATCGGAGAAGAGATCCTCATCGCAACCGATGACGCGCTCGAAATCGACGATATGGCTCTTGCCGTCGAACAGATAGAGGTTCTCACCCAGACGCTCGTAGAACTTTTCGTCCTCATCGCTCTCGTCCGAGATCTCGCCTACGACCTCCTCAAGGATATCCTCCAGTGAGACCAGACCCTGCGTAGCGCCATACTCATCGACAACAATAGCGACGTGGATCTTATTCTCCTGGAAGTCGCGCAGCAAATCGTCAATCTTCTTGTGCTTGGGTACGAAGTATATCTTGCGCAGCAACTGCTGCCAGCCAAACTCATCGCCATGGCCGATATAGGGCAGAAGGTCCTTCACGTAGAGCGCTCCCTTGATATTGTCCAGATCCTCATCATAGACGGGGATACGCGAGTAGCCCGACTCGATGATGGTGCGCTTCACCTGCTCGTACGACGATTTGATATCGAGAGCCGTCAGGTCAATGCGCGGACGCATGATCTCCTCGACCTCGGTATTTACGAAGTTGACAATGCCCGAGAGCATCTGATGCTCCTGCGGCGAAGAGGTATGTGCCAGATCGACAGCATCGGCCAGCTCCTCCATCGAGATCTCGGCACCGCGCGAAGCGATACGGCTCAGGCGACCACCCGTACGCACCAGCACATAGGCCAGAGGGTAGGTCACAAACTTGAAAAATCGGATGGGATAGACCACCATGCGGGCAAACCAGCGGGGGTTCTCCTGCGAGAAGACCTTGGGCAGGATCTCGCCAAAGAGCAACAGCAGGAAAGTGACGAGCACCGTCTTGAAAAGGAATTCAAAACGGGTGAAGACAAACATCGAATCCATGATGTTCGAGGTCAGGATTACGATGCAGATATTGACCAGATTGTTGGTCACAAGAATTGTAGCCAGCAGTTCATCGACATTGGCACGCAACGAGAGAATCTGCTCGTCGCGCGCATCGCCCGATGTTCGCATCTGCTGTTGTATGGAGGGTGATAGCGAGAAGAAGGCCACCTCCGAGCCTGACACCAAGGCCGAGATAAGCAACAGTATGACGGTAATGCCCAACATGATGCCTATCTCCAGCGTAAAGCCCTGATATATAATTCCGAGTGATTCCAAAACGCAGATTTAGAACAACTTATTATCGCTCGCCGCAACGCTCTGCTCGGGCTGATCGTCGCGCACAATCTCCTTGCGACGTGACGAAGAGTCGTTATGCACGACAAACTCCATATTGCGACGCTTGTATGAGGGAACACGCAACTCCTCCTCCAGATTGTCGTACTTCGAGATCTTGCGCTCGAGCACTGCAGGCATAGCCGCTGTCTGACGCTCAACATTCTGCGCAGGCTGCAACTGAGGGATACGCTCCTCTGACTCGATCTCCAGCTCGGGCATAACCGGAGCAAATGACTGCGGACGCGAGAGCTCCTGCTGATCCTGATCGAAGCCCGTAGCCACAACCACAACCTCCAGCACGCCATCAGCCAAAGGCTTCTGACTCGCACCCCAGATGATGTCGGCCTGGTGAACAACGCCATCCTCATCCTTATAGCTTGCATATGACTGGATGTAGCGCAGCACCTCCATAGCCTCCTTATAGCTGATGTCATCGACATTGGCAGCCGAGATACTGAGTAGAATCTTCTTTGCACCCGAGATAAGGTTGCTGTTCAAGAGGGGCGAGCACAACGACTTGCGTGCTGCCTCCTCGGCACGATCCTCACCCTCAGCCGAAGCAACACCCATATGAGCACGACCGCTGCCCTTCATCACTCGCTTCAAATCGGCGAAATCGACACGGATGAAGGCCGACTCGACGGTGATGATCTCGGCGATACCCTTCGTAGCCGACGCCAGAATATCGTCAGCCTTACCGAAGGCCTTGGTCATAGGCAGGTTACCGAACTGCTCGATGATGCTCTCGTTGTCGATCACAAGCAGCGAATCGACATACTTGCGCAGCTCCTCGATACCCTGACGAGCCTGCTCGCTACGCGAGGGACCCTCCCACAAAAGGGGTGAGGTTACGTTAGCTACGGTCAAGAGATCCATCTCGTGTGCCAGTTTGGCAATCACGGGCGAAGCACCAGTACCAGTACCGCCACCCATACCTGCGGCGATGAAGACCATCTCGGTATTGTGAGAGACCAGATACTCGCGAATCTGATCCAACGCCTCCATGGCAAACTTACGACCCTGCTCGGGATCGTTACCCGCACCCAGACCGGGACCCATGACGATCTTATCCTCGGCGGGGATGCTCAAATTATCAAGCGCACGTGCATCGGTATTACAAGCAAGGAAGTTAACATCCTTAATACCCATGCGCCACATGTGATCCAGGGCGTTACCACCTGCACCACCAACACCAATTACGGTTATTATCGACGATGCCTTCTTCGACATCGAGAGTTCATTCATCAGATCTTCCATCTTCTTTTCGCTGTTAATATTCATCATCACCATCTACATCTTCGCCTGGCTCGGGGAATGCCTCCGTGAGGGTTCGTTTGATCTTGCCACCCAGACGCTTGAACCAGCCGCCACCGCGCTTAATGTCCTCATCGCCATCCTCTATGTCATCTCCATCGATATTATCATCGCCCTTGATAGGACTCTGCTCAACCACGGGCGCTGCAGCCTTGGGCTGTGGCTCGGGCTCGGGCTGTGGCGTGGGAGGTGTGACAACCTGCTGCGCAGGCTGTGGCGCGGGCTGAGGCTCCGCTACACGCTGCGGCTCCACGGGCTCTG
>JAFOXS010000294.1 GCA_017391665.1 Alistipes sp.
AGCTGTAGCGGGATCCAGACCCACGCCCAAAAGCGTGAGCAGCGCAGCATCGATCTCCATATTGATCTGATCCATAGACTTATTAGCGCAAATCTTACCCTTTTAATAACCAGTCTGACCCTCGAATACCAGCGTATCACGACCGAGGCAGTCAAAATTCAAAGGTTTCTTGGGGGTGTAGAGGTAGTTGATATAGAGTCCCGCAATAGAATCAACGGCAGGATACCACAACTCATCATAGACGGTCTTCTCCTCTTCGTCGGCTCGCGTATCACGCTTAAACGTACGGCGCATATCCGAAGCGGCCTTTGCCTCCTCCTTGTTTGCTGGCTCGGGGGCGATACCGCCATTAGCCTTGGCAAACGCACGCACCCACTGATCCTCGTATGCTACGGGATTATTGACATGGCCCCATACGGTCACATCAGCGATCATGGGACGGCCCGAATCGAGTGAATACTGACCCTGATAACCACCATCACCCTTCATACCGTCATCATTCTTCGACACCAACGACGACGGCATGTAGATACGCATCTTGGTGCCGTAACGTGCCGAGAACTCGCCATCGCCAACCTTCAGTTTGTTACGCAGTGACATGTAGATACCCTCTGGCAGACTATTGGCACGCGACTCACCGCAATAGAGGAAATAGGGAACATAGTGCGTATGATCGGTATATACATTCTGCATGCGTGCCAGATCCGAATCACGCGTCATGACCACATTACCAGCCAAATCGCGGCAGGTAACATCGAACCACAACCACGCATCCTCATAACGTACGGCTACACTATCGGCAACACCCTCATCGAGGATCTCCACATAGTAACCTCCGTTAGCCTGGTAATTATCCAGCAAATCGGGACGGTTGATCTCCATCCACGACCTCAGAGCAATTGTCTCAACCTCAGTATCATTCAGCGCTGTTGACTCAACGCATGCACTGAGAGTGAAGAGTGTGCATATAATAAAGAATATACGCTTGAAAAGTTCCATATCTTTTTTTGTTCTGTTTTTATCAAATTTATTCTCCCACTACACTGTCTATCGTGTAGAACCACGCAATGGCCGACTCATCGCCCGCAACGCCTACCACATCATCCTCATAGGCGGCATCGAGCGTCATGTAAGCCTCCACCGTATCGCCTTCACGACAACCTACTAACGAGAGCGTAACGCCTTTTATTATTCGCGTCTGACCAATTTTAACCTTCAGCGGCTCCTGAGGCCAGAACTCTGTATTGAGCCCCGCCTTGCTTAGCTCCGCAAGCACCGAGGCGTCGTTGGTGGCATATACATTGGCAAGGCCCGGTTGTCCTCCCGTAAAACGGAATGCAACGTATGTCAGCGAAACCTCATCACCCTCTCTAATGATGCGCCTCGCCTCACGTCCCTGGTCGTAATACGATGCGATGTAACGATAGGTGTTATACTCCAGTCGCTCATAAAACGCGGGCTTGGCCTCCATCGAGTTGGGCACATCGCGGATATCAATAAGGCGCGGTGAATGAGACGAGGTAAGGTAGCTTACAATAGAGCTACGCTGGTTCTCGGCCACGTCAACCTCATCGTCGCCGCAACCCGCAGCGAACGCAATGCAAAGCGTTGCCCAAACCAGACTTACCAATCTCTTCCACATAACGTAGCCTATAATCGTGCAAATTTACAAAAAATAATCTATTCGACCAATTTTTACGCTGTCACTTTCTATTTTAAGACAAATATCACCCTACAGACGGCGCAGTGCCTGACGCACAGCATCCTCCACCGTGATGGTGGGCGACTCCTTCAGGATAGCCTTCACAACCTTCTCCGAAGCCGTTTTCTGGAATCCGAGCATAACAAGGGCGGCCATCGTCTCATCATAAATGGCGCTACCCTTCTCGGCTACAGCCACCGCAGGAGTCTGCGCATTAATGCCCAGATCGAGCATCTTTCCGCTCAATTCGACGATAATCTTCTGTGCAGTTTTCAGACCCAGACCCTTGACATTCTTCAGCAACACGGCATTGCCCGTCGAGATTATATTGCGCAACTCGTCGCTCGAGTATGTCGAAAGAATCATGCGGGCCGTATTTCCACCTACGCCCGACACGCTGATCAGATGACGGAAGAGTTCGCGCTCGACCTTTGTGGCAAAGCCGTAGAGCAGCTGGGCATCCTCGCGGACAACGTAATGGATATAGAGCTGCGCCGACTTCTCGCCCTCGATACAAGAGTAGGTCTGCAACGAAATATTTATATAATAACCTACACCACCAGCATCAATTACAGCATATGTGGGGGCCAATTCAGCAACCCGACCCGAGATATATTCGTACATAAAATTAAATTTAATTGCTAATTAGGGCAAAAATAAAGATTTTTTTCTACCTTTGTCAATTATTGCAGAATTAAATTTTAAAAAAATCTAAAAAAGTTAAGTATAAGTTACTATGAAAAAGTTTTTTTTCACACTGCTCGTTGCCGCGCTGAGCTTCGCATCTTGCGATAATAAGACGGCTACCCCCGCAGCCGAGGGTGAGGCTGCTGCTACCGAGACTGTAACAGGTGGCGATATTGCTTACGTTCGCGTAGAGTATGTTCTTGCCGAGAGCGAGATCTATAAGACTGAGGGTGTTGCTTTGCAGGAGAAGACTCAGAAGGCTCAGAACTCATGGGCTCAGAAGGAGCAGAATCTCCAGTATGAGGCTACACAGTTGCAGGAGAAGTATCAGAAGGGTTTGATCACAACGGCTGATGCACAGAAGCAGCAGGAGTCTATCGAGCGCAAGATCACCAACTACCAGACCAGCGCACAGAAGGAGGCCGAGTCACTGGACGAGGAGAACTTCGTATTCTCTAACCGTACACAGGATCTTATCCTGCGTGCCATCCAGGCTATCAACGCTGAGAAGAAGTACAAGATGGTCGTAAACTCAACTGCACTTCTCGATGCTGACCCCGCACTCGACATCAGCGATGCCGTACTTGCAAAGGTTAACGAGTTCTACGCTGCAGAGAAGGCTGAGAAGAAATAATTTTTCCGCTCACCAAGCTAAAAAGAGATTAATCCCACGGGTTTAATCTCTTTTTTTTTGTACATTTGTATAAAATCAAACATTTCCACATCATGAAACAGCTATGCCTACTACTTACTGCTTGCCTACTATGCGCCTGCGGCACCACGCCGGAGGCGGAGCCCGCACCTCAGGCCATAATATTTGAGACCGACATGGGCAACGACATCGACGATGCGATGGCGCTCGATCTGCTCTTCAAGAATATGGATCAGGGCAATATCAATCTTCTGGCCGTGAGCGTTCACAAGAACAACCCCTATTCGGCCGAGTATATCGACATCATGCGCCACTGGTATGGCTACCCCACGCTTCCCATCGGTGTGAATACTGCCTGCGTGACGGATATGGATTGTGTGGATTACTGCACGAAGGTTGCACTGCTAAAAAACGAGGATGGCTCACCAATGTTCAAGCGCTCGGAGAACCCCTCATATGAGGAGGCCGTGGAGATGTATCGCCGCATCCTGTCGGAGCAGGCGGATGGCTCGGTCGTAATTGTCACCGTAGGTTTCTCGACCACCATGGCACAACTGCTGCAGAGCCAGCCCGACAAATACTCTTCACTCTCGGGCGAGGAGCTCGTGGCAAAGAAGGTAAAATACTTCTCTATTATGGCTGGCGAGTTCGTGCAGAAGGATTTCCGCGAGTACAACATATGGAACGATCTGGAGGCATCGAAGTATTTCTTCGACCACTCACCCCGACCCATGGTTATCGTGCCCTGGACGCTTGGCGACCAGATTCAGTATCCGGGCAAGAACATTGCCGAAGACTTTACATGGAGCGACAACCCCATGGTTGAGGGATACAAGGCATACCTCGAGATGCCCTACGATCGCCAGACATGGGATGTGATCTCGGCCTTCTACGCCTGCCACCCCGACTTTGAGGGCTTTTCGCTCAGTGGCAAGGGAGAGGTGAAAGTTGTAGGCGAAGGAGTGACCGAGTGGCGTGACGATCCCAATGGCCGCTTCCAGATACTCGTCCCCTCGGAGGCGCAGCGTCAGCAGATTCTCGATTACTTCCTAAAAACACTCACCACAAAACCAAAACATATGCAATAACACGAAAAACCGTCCTTTGAAAGGGCGGTTTTTTATTTACATGGCAAACAAAAATTTGCAAGCCTGAAAAATTGTATTATCTTTGCATGGTCATTCGAAAAATAATCGTTCGGTTATTTTTACAATCAGTGAATCATAAACAACGTACACAATATGCAAGATTTAACTGCACTTGAAGGTAAGACCTTAGCAGAATTGCGTGAGATAGGTAAGGTTTTGGGCATTACCGACCTCTCGCTCAAGAAGAAGGATCTGCTCCTTGCCATTACCCGTATTGCCAATGGGGAGGAGTCTAACAACCCTACACCCGCCGTGGAGGAGGCACCCCGCAAGCGTGGTCGCCGTCCGCGAATGAGCGCCACACGCGCCGAGGAAAACCCCACACCAGCAACCGTAGAGGAGACCTCAGAGCCGACTCCCGCAACCGAAGAGGTGAAGGCTGACGCTACGCCTGCAGAGCCCGCACCCCAGCCTAAGCGCCGCGGCCGCAAGCCCAAGGCCCTCAAGGAGATGGAGGAGCGCGCAGCACGCGAGGCCGAGGCAGAGCAGAGCACAGAATCTGCACCGGCAGAGCAGGACGCTCCCACCACTGAGGCAGAGCCCGCAACAGCGGAGCCTGCACCCACGGAGAAGCCTCGCAAAGCGCATCCTGCGCGCAAGGAGTATGCACACCATCCCCGTCACGAGGCTCCTGCAAGAGAGACTTTCGCTGGCGAGGTCACTGGCGAGGGCGTACTGGAGGTTATGCCTGACGGATATGGATTCCTGCGCTCGGCCGACTACAACTATCTGAACTCACCCGATGATATATATGTATCACCCTCACAGATCAAGCTCTTCGGCCTGAAGCCCGGCGACACGATCAGCGGCGTCATTCAGCCGCCGAAGGAGGGAGAGAAGTATTTCCCCCTGATTCGTGTAAATGAGATCAATGGTCTCAAGCCCGAGTACATCCGAGACCGCGTACAGTTTGAGTATATGACACCCCTCTTCCCCAGCGAGAAGTTCAATCTGACGGGCAAGGGTCACAACTCATTGTCGAATCGTGTCGTCGATCTCTTCTCACCCATCGGCAAGGGTCAGCGTGGACTGATCGTGGCACAGCCCAAGACGGGTAAGACAATGTTGCTGCAGTCGATAGCCAACGCCATCGCCGATAACCACCCCGAGGTGTATATGATCGTTCTTCTGATTGACGAGCGCCCCGAGGAGGTTACCGAGATGGCCCGCAACGTCAAGGCCGAGGTTGTCGCTTCGACATTCGACGAGCAGGCATCACGCCACGTGAAGGTTGCCGAGATGGTTCTGGAGAAGGCAAAGCGCATGGTCGAGTGTGGTCACGATGTGGTTATCTTCCTTGATTCTATCACCCGTCTGGCACGCGCCTACAACTCGGTGCAGCCCGCATCGGGCAAGGTTCTCTCGGGTGGTGTGGATGCCAACGCACTGCATAAGCCCAAGCGTTTCTTCGGTGCCGCACGTAATACGGAGGAGAAGGGCTCGCTCACAATCATCGCCACAGCGCTCATCGACACCGGCTCGAAGATGGATGAGGTAATCTTCGAGGAGTTCAAGGGTACGGGTAACATGGAGTTGCAGCTCGACCGCAAGCTCTCTAACAAGCGTGTATACCCGGCTGTGGATGTCATTTCATCGGGCACACGACGTGAGGATCTGCTGCTCTCGCGCGATGTGATGAACCGCACATGGGTTATGCGCAAGTATCTCTCGGAGATGACAACCGTAGAGGCTATGGAGTTCCTGCAGAAGCAGATGGGACTGACCGAGTCGAACGAGGAGTTCCTCGCAACGATGAATCAATAAAAAGCAACTACCCTCTTCGCTACATTGCAAAAAGCAGAAAATATGGCAAAAGAGATACTTCTACTCATGGCTCTCGAGGCCGAAATGGGTGCCGACAACATAGCTACCATAGCCGAGCGTTGCGACGTGTGCTTTATCGGCATGGGCAAGCTCAATGCCTTCGAGGCGACGATGAAGGCTCTTGCCTCAGGCGAATACAGATATGTAATCAACGTCGGCACATGCGGCTCGTTTGGCCATCCGTTCGGCTCGACACTATACCCTTCATCAGCATGGCAGGGCGATGTGTATATCGACCCCGAGGGGTTGTTTTTCACCCCCGCAGAGCAGTTGAACACAGGTATGGAGGGTTGCAGCATCGTTTCATCCGATAGCTTCATTGGCGATGACACCCCGTTGCGCCAGCGCGAACTGCTTGCCCCCTATGACTGTATGGATATGGAGGCCTATGCCGTAGTGCGTGCCGTGCGTCTGCACTCTTCATTACACGGAGTGGATGAGCCGACAATATATCTGGCGAAGATAGTGAGCGACGGCTGTGACGGCACAGTAGGCGACTGGGAGAGCCGCATCACTTCGCTACGTCCCACGGTTAGGGCCGCAGCAGAGGATATTATTGACAAGATCGAAAAACTACAACCATGATACTGAAAGCAAACTGCAAGATCAACATCGGACTGGATGTATTGCGCCGCCGCGAGGATGGCTATCACGACCTCTCAACGGTGATGATTCCCGTCAAGGGATTGTACGACGATGTGGAGGTTGTGCCCTGCGACGAGCCCTCGTCGTTTCACCTCATGGGCATAGAGATAGATTGCGACCCCGAGCAGAATATCTGCATGAAGGCTCTGCGTCTTATGCAACAGCGATATGGCATCGGAGAGGCAAAGATAACTCTCACAAAGCGCGTCCCCTTCGGAGCTGGACTTGGCGGTGGTTCGGCCGATGGCACGATGGTCATACTTGCTCTGAATGAGATATTTTCACTCGGCCTGGATGAGGCTGCGCTGATTGATCTGGCATCGGAGTTGGGTAGCGATACAGCATTTTTCGTTCGCAACACACCGCAGTTATGCGAGGGTCGTGGCGAGCAGATGACACCCATTACACTTAATCTTGCAGGTTGTACGCTGGTTCTTATCAAGCCTGATGAGGGTGTATCCACGCGAGAAGCATATGCCGGCGTAACGCCCGCAGTGCCTGAGATTAGCCTTGTAGAGAGATTATCGGCGCCCATAGAGGAGTGGCAGGATAGCGTAAAGAACGATTTTGAGCGCTCGGTATTTGCAGCACATCCCCGACTCAAGGAGATCAAAGAGCAGCTGCTCGCCGGCGGTGCAACCTATGCAGCCATGTCGGGTAGCGGATCAACGATCTTCGGTATCTTCAAGGACGCAACCAAAGCAGAAGCATTCCGCGACCTCACGCCTTACATATATGAGTTATAAAAAAACTGCCAACACCCACAAGGTTGGCAGTTTTTTATTTCGTTCTCTTCTCCACTTCGCTCTTTACGAAGTACTTCGAGATGGTCTGCGCCAGATTCTGCGGAGCAACGTTTCTCTCGATCTTTCCACCAAACGCAACCGATATTCCGCCCGTCTCCTCCGACACCACAACTACGATGGCGTCCGAAGTCTCCGTAATACCTATCGCAGCACGGTGGCGAGTACCATAGGACTTGGGTACGGGCGACTGCGTTACGGGCAGAATGCACTTGGCTGCCACAACACGGTCGTTCATTACGATGGCTGCACCGTCGTGCAAGGGGGCATTCTTAAAGAAGATATTTTCGAGCAAAGGCACCGACACCTTTGCATCAATCTTGATTCCGTTTTCGATAATATCGTCCAAATCACTGCGTTGCGTGAGCACGATGAGAGCACCAGTTTTTGTGGTTGACATCTCGGCGCACGCCGTAACGATAGGTTGCAGAGCCAGCTTATTGTCCCCACGGCTATTGAAGATATTGTTGATAAAAGCGAAGCCTCCCCTACGTCGGCCAATCATCTGCAGAAAGCTGCGCAACTCGGGCTGGAAGAGGATAATCAGCGCTATGACACCCACACTCACCACCTGACCCAGGATGGTCGAGAGCAGCTCCATATTCAGGGCTCGCACCACCACCCACACGAAGTATATGACGATGATACCCGTAAAGATATACGGTGCATTGGTGCCGCGCGTCATGCGGTAGATACCAAACATAAACAGCGCCACGAGCAGTATATCAATCAGATCAATGAATGTAAAAGGTATAAAATCCATAAACGTTGAAAATTATTATGCAAATATAACACTAATTGAAAGATTTTAACTTTTTTTTCTTTGAAAAACCTCTTTTCTTTACATTTGTTCCAGGCTGAGGTCCGCCGAGAAGCCAAATAGTGCCGCCAAAACGCTTTTAACAAACAAATAACACCCGATAATTTGCTATTCTCTAAAAATATATTATATTTGCGTTGATATTTTGCGGTTATGTGTCCCATAGCCTTTGCAAAAGACTCAAACTGAACTGTTATAGTAACAAATAAACTCTTCTAAATTATGATTTATTCACACGAAGTGCAGCAGATGTGCTGCGTTAAAAAGGGTGCCAACCACGAATCGGCTCCCATCCCCCAGGAGGGAAAGTGGGTTGTAGCTAAGGAGATTAAGGACATTTCAGGCCTTACACACGGTGTGGGCTGGTGTGCTCCTCAGCAGGGTGCCTGCAAGCTTACTCTCAACGTTAAGGAGGGTATCATCCAGGAGGCTTTGGTTGAGAC
>JAFOXS010000197.1 GCA_017391665.1 Alistipes sp.
GCTCTCGATACCGACTTCTACATGCGAATCGCAACGGAGCTCTACCTCAAGCGATTGATCGTAGGTGGCTTCGATGGTGTGTATGAGTTCGGCAAGAACTTCCGCAACGAGGGTATGGACCGCACCCACAACCCCGAGTTCACCTGTATGGAGATCTACGTAGCCTACAAGGACTACAAGTGGATGATGTCCTTCACGGAGCAGATGTTGGAGCGTGTGGCTATGGCTACAAACGGCACTACCGAGCTTGAGATCGACGGCAAGCAGATCTCGTTCAAGGCACCGTTCCGCCGCGTGACTATGACCGACGCCATCCTTGAGAAGACTGGCTACGACATCACTGGTCAGACGGAGGAGCAGCTGCGTGAGGCTTGCCAGCGTCTGAACGTGGAGACTGACGAGACGATGGGTAAGGGCAAGTTGATTGACGCCATCTTTGGTCAGTACTGCGAGGGCGATCTCGTTCAGCCTACCTTCGTGTGCGACTACCCCCGCGAGATGTCACCCCTTTGCAAGCGTCACCGCGACAATGAGGATCTGACCGAGCGTTTCGAATTGTTCGTCAACGGCAAGGAGCTCTGCAACGCATACTCTGAGCTTAACGATCCTATCGACCAGCTGGAGCGCTTCCAGGAGCAGTTGAAGCTCTCGGAGAAGGGTGACGACGAAGCGATGTTTATCGATATGGACTTCGTGCGTGCTTTGGAGTACGGTATGCCCTCATGTTCGGGTATGGGTATCGGTATCGACCGCCTCACGATGTTTATGCTCAACCAGCCCTCTATTCAGGACGTTCTGTTCTTCCCCACGATGCGCCCCGAGAAGAAGGTTGTGGCCGACGATGCTGCGCTCTACGTTGAGGCAGGCATCCCCGAGGAGTGGGTGGCACACATCCAGAAGATGGGTTACATCACCGTTGAGTCGTTCCGCAACACTGCGGCCAATGGCGGCGGCAAGCTCTTCAACGATCTCTGCGGTTTCAACAAGAAGAACAAGCTGGGTCTTCCCACAGCCGACGTAAAGGCGTGGATCGACGCCCAGAAGGCAGAGTAGCCACACCGAGCGGATTATATTCGTTTGCTGACAGGAGTTACGTCAATGAATAAGGGAGAGATAATCATATATCAGTCGGAGGATGGACACACCGAATTGAATGTCCGTCTTGATGGCGATACGGTATGGTTATCGCAGGCGCAGATTGCACATCTGTTTCAAACAGATAGAACCTCTATAGTTCGTCATATAAACAATATATATCGCAATGGAGAACTGAAAAAAGAGGCAACTTGTGCAATTTTTACACAGGTTCAAACCGAGGGCACCCGACAAGTTAGACGTTCTTTACCTCTATACACCCTTGATATGATAATATCGGTGGGGTATCGAGTTAATTCGAAGCAGGCTACTCAATTCCGTATTTGGGCTAACCGTGTGCTGAAGGAGTATCTGGTTCAGGGTTACTCTGTTCGTCGTGATTTGCAATCCGAGCAATTGGAGGAGTTGAAGCGAACGATTGCTGTGATGAGCAACGTGCTGGCAGCAAAGTCCGTTACACGAGATGAGGCCGTAGGCTTATTGCGTGTAATTAGCGACTTCTCGTATGGGTTGGATACCCTCGACCGCTACGATTATCAGCAGTTGGAGCTAAGCCATACTACAGCCGAGGAGCGTTTTCGCGCCACGTATGAGAATGCTATGGAGGCTCTGCAAACCTTGAAAAAAGAGTTTGGGGCAAGCGAGTTGTTCGCACGTGAGAAGGATGAATCGTTCCGTAGCACTATGGGAGCCATATACCAAACATATGGAGGAGAGGATTTATACCCAAGTGTTGAGGAAAAAGCGGCAAATTTATTATATTTGACCGTTAAAAATCACTCTTTCAGTGATGGTAATAAACGCATAGCGGCCTTTTTGTTCTTATGGTTTATGGAGCGTAATGGTATTCTTTATCGCGAGGATGGTTCTCGACGAGTAGAAAACAATACGCTTGTGGCACTCACGCTGATGATTGCCGAGAGCCGTGGGGAGGAGAAAGATATAATGACAAAAGTAGTTGTAAACCTAATAAACAACCGAAATTAACCTAATAATGAAGAAGATTCTTTTCATTTTATCGGCAGCCCTGCTGGCGTTGGGTATGTCAGTGCAGGCGCAGGCTCAGACACTCAAGTGGATCGATGCCTCGACCCTTAACATCATCGGTCAGGCCGAGCCTACGGGTAAGCCCTACGACCGTATCAACACCCAGGAGCATAAGATGCCCGAGAATACCATCGCCTACTGCGGTTTCTCAACCGGTCTGGCTGTAGTCTTTTCGACCGACAGCCACGTTATCTCGGCTCGCTGGACCACGTCGCAGTCAATGCCGGGTGTGAATATGTCGGCCATCACGCAGAAGGGTCTCGACCTCTACATCCGCGATGGCGAGGAGTGGGTATATGCCGGTGTGGCTCGCCCCACAATCACAGCCGAGAAGCGCGACAAGCACGAGTACACCATCGTCAACAATGGCCCCGACGGCAAGAAGGAGTGTCTGTTGTACCTTCCCATCTGGGATCGTGTGGAGTCGCTCGAGATTGGCGTAGAGGAGGGTAGCGCTATTGCCGCTATGGAGAATCCCTTCCGCCATAAGATCGTGGTGCACGGCTCGTCAATCACACACGGCGCATCATCTTCACGCTCGGGTATGACCTACCCGGCACTGATGGAGCGTCGCACGGGGCTCTATATGATTAACCTCGGATATAGCGGTATGTCAACCTTGCAGGAGGAGTTTGCACACTACCTCGCGCAGGTCGAGGATGCCGACGCCTTCGTCTTCGACACCTTCTCGAACCCCTCGGCAGAGGTTATCGAGGAGCGTTTCGACAAGTTTGTCGATATCATCCGCGAGAAGCACCCCACAACGCCGCTTATCTTCACGCAGACCATCCGTCGCGATACGCGTAACTACAACCTCAAGACCGAGGATTTCGAGTCGCGCAAGCAGGCTATGGCCGAAAAGAAGGTGCGTGAGCGCATGCAGCGCGATGAGAATATCTACTTCCTCGACTCTGAGGGCTGGATCGGCTACGACCACCTGGGCACAGCCGACGGCACACACCCCACCGACCTTGGCTTTATGCGTATGGTCGAGCATATGGAGCCGCAGATCGTGAATATCCTCAAAAAATACGGCATTAAATAAGAAAAATACACACAATACATTAACAAATAAAACTTAAAGAAAAATGAGAAAAAAGATTGTTGCAGGTAACTGGAAGATGAACACTCTCCCCGCTGAGGGCGTTGAGTTGGCAAAGAACGTAGTAGCAGGTCGTGGTGAGGTTTGCCCCAGCGTAAACTTTATCGTATGCCCTCCCTTCACTCACCTTTCACAGGTTATCGAGGCTGTTAAGGGTTCTGACATCGCTGTAGGTGCACAGGACTGCGCTACCGAGGCTAAGGGTGCTTACACTGGTGAGGTTGCTGCATCTATGATCGCTGCTCTGGGTTGCGAGTATGTTATCCTGGGTCACTCTGAGCGTCGCCAGTACTACGGTGAGACTTCAGAGACCTTGAACAAGAAGATGGCACAGGCTTACGCTAACGGCCTGAAGCCTATCTACTGCGTAGGTGAGAGCCTCGACGAGCGTAAGGCTGGCAAGCACTTCGACGTTTGCAAGCAGCAGATCGAGGAGGTAGTATTCAACCTCAC
>JAFOXS010000060.1 GCA_017391665.1 Alistipes sp.
CTCAATAAATGTTTGGGTGTTCTTCCAGGGAGAGATTGAGCAGGGTGCTCACATTGTTGCCTACAACCACGATTTTGCCGAGAAGGTGGACGACGTGGTAAGTGTAGTAATTCCCAAGGGTGCTCTATACGAGAGCATAGCCATGAAGATGGAGCGCAAAGAGATGGAGATTAAGGCTGACTCTACACTGCAAGTTCTGTCGCCGGCATACTCAATTCATCACGACGACACTCCATTGCAGACATCAATAGGCGTGGTGTTCTCGATGCCCATCGAGCCTGCTCTGCAACCCTACGCAGCCATGGCATCGGTATCAGCAAATGGCAATCTGTCGTATGTGGGCGGCAGCTATCGCAACCTGCGCTTTACGGCCCGCACATCGAATTTTGGCACATTCTGTCTGGTTGCCGACTGCACTGCACCCATTATTCGTCCGCAGTTTACCGACGGTGAGGATTGTCGCTCACGCAATAGCATTTCGTTTAGATTGTCAGATAATTTCTCGGGTGTTGCATCCTACACGGCTACAATCGATGGCGAGTGGGTTGCAATTGATTATGCCCGCTCACGTGCAACCATCAACCTCAAAGCCGAAGGCATAACGGGCGGCAAGAGCCACAACGTAAAGATCGTCGTAAAAGATTCGTGTGGCAACACTGCTTCATGGCAGGGAACAATAATAAGATAAACATATAGAACTATGATCCAGAAAATAACCTCTATCCTACTTGCAAGCGTAGCGTCCATGATGCTGCTGTCGTGCAATACGCCGGTAATTGATGACGCGCCATCATCGCCTGCTGATTATGTAAATCCGTTGGTGGGCACATTATCCGAGTTTGCCCTCTCAACAGGTAACACCTACCCCGCCATTGCACGTCCCTGGGGCATGAACTTCTGGTCACCGCAGACCGGTAAGATGGGCGACGGCTGGATGTACACCTACACCGAGCACAAGATTCGTGGCTTCAAGCAGACGCATCAGCCCAGCCCATGGATCAACGACTATGGACAGTTTTCGCTCATGCCTGTAGTTGGTGCACCCAAATTCAATGAGGATGAGCGTGCCAGCTGGTTCTCGCACAAAGGCGAGGAGGTACACCCCTTCTACTACAAGGTATATCTTGCCGAGCACGACGTGGTGACAGAGTTTTCACCTACCGAGCGTGCCGCACTGTTCCGCTTTACCTTCCCCTCGGCAGAGGAGTCGTATGTTGTGGTGGATGCATTTGATCAGGGCTCATATGTAAATGTCGACAAGGCAAATAACCGCATCGTAGGCTACTCAACACGCAATAGTGGTGGCGTTAGTGATAACTTCCGCAACTACTTTGTAGTGGAGTTTGACAAGCCTTTTGAGTATATACACACATTCGCCGATGGCACGCTTCGCGATGAGCAGGAACAGCAGAGCAACCATGTAGGTGCAGTAATTGGTTTCCGCACATCAAAGGGCGAGCAAGTGCATGCCCGTGTAGCCTCTTCGTTTATCAGCGAGGAGCAGGCTGTTCTGAACCTTAAGGAGTTGGGCAATGACTCGCTGGAGACACTCAAGGAGAAGGGTCGCAAGGCTTGGAACGATGTGCTGGGTCGCGTAGAGGTTAGCGGCGGCGATCTGGATCAGTATCGCACATTCTACTCTTGTCTGTATCGTGCAACGCTCTTCCCGCAGAAACACTACGAGATTGATGCCAATGGCGAAGTAGTGCATTACAGTCCCCACAACGGCAAGGTAGAAAAGGGTTATTTCTATACGGGCACAGGCTTTTGGGATACGTTCCGCAGTCTGTTCCCGCTGCTGAACCTGCTCTACCCCGAGGAGAATCAGAAGATGCAGGAGGGCTTTGTAAATGTATATAAGGAGAGTGGTTTCTTCCCCGAGTGGTCGAGCCCCGGACACCGCAACTGCATGGTGGGCAACAACTCCGCTTCCGTCCTGGCTGATGCCTATCTCAAGGGTGTAAAGGTGGAGGATGTGGAGACTCTTTTCGAAGGTTTGATTCACGGCTCAGAGAATGTTCACCCCACGGTAGCCTCAACGGGTCGTATAGGCCATGAATACTACAATACATTGGGTTATGTGCCCTACAACGTAGGCATTAATGAGAATGCTGCGCGCACGCTTGAGTATGCCTACAATGATTGGTGCATCCACCAGATGGCAAAGGAGCTGGGCAAGCCGCAGGAGATCATTGACCGCTACGCCAAGCGAGCTATGAACTATCGCAACCTCTTCGACAAGGAGACTCGTCTTATGCGTGGTCGCAATGCCGATGGCGAGTTCCAGTCGCCATTCTCGCCGCTTAAGTGGGGCGATGCCTTCACTGAGGGTAACAGTTGGCACTACACATGGTCGGTATTCCACGATCCGCAGGGATTGATCGACTTGATGGGTGGCGATGAGGCCTTTGTCGAGATGCTGGATTCGGTATTCACCGTACCGCCCATCTATGACGACAGTTATTACGGCTTCCCCATACACGAAATTCGCGAGATGACGGTGATGAACACGGGTAACTACGCCCACGGCAACCAGCCTATTCAGCATATGATATATATGTATAACTACGCCTCACAGCCATGGAAGACGCAGTATTGGGTGCGAGAGGTGATGAACCGCTTCTACTCGGCACAGGCCGACGGCTACTGCGGCGATGAGGATAACGGTCAGACCTCGGCATGGTACATATTCTCGGCGCTCGGTTTCTACCCCGTATGCCCTGCGTCAGATCAGTATGTTATGGGAGCACCGCTCTTCAAGAAGGCTACACTGCACCTTGCCAATGGCGAGGATTTCGTAATCGAAGCACCTGAGAATAGCGCAGAGAACAGATATATGGAGAATGTACGCCTCAATGGCAAGGAGTACTCTCGTAACTACATCACCCACTCGGATATTACCTCTGGCGGCAAGATGACGGTTTCAATGAGTGCTGAGCCCAATACACAGCGAGGCACAACGGACGAGGATCGTCCCTACTCTTTCTCTCGCGAGTAACAAAAAAAGTGTCGGGCCCTGCGGCTCGACACTTTTTCTTTATATGCTAATCAAAATTATTTGAACAACATAGGAGCGAACTCTGAAAGATAGATTCGCCAGTTACGCCAGATGTGACCCTCACCGCTCTCACGATAAGTGTAGGGGAACTTGATAGAGTCCATATACTTCATCATATCGAGGTTGCGCTGATACAAGAAGTCGGTGTTACCGCAAGCGATCCAGTAGAGCTTGAAGCCATTGTCACGCTGTGCCTTCAATGAGTTCTGAACCTCCTCGTTATCCAGGTTACCAGCAGCAGCTGAGAACAGACCTACATAGTCGAAAGTGTTGGGATAAGTACGAGAGATGTTGTAAGAGTGGCCACCACCCATAGAGAGACCTGCGATAGCGCGACCCTCCTTCTTCTTGATTACACGGTAGTTGCTCTCAACGAACTTGATAACGTCGCCAAATGACTGCTCGAATGAAGCAGCGGGACGAACGTTAGCATTGCCACGCATAGAGGGCTGAATCATACCACCAGCAGCCTCACCTACGGCTGCAGTCTGCCCTGCGTTACCGTTGGTCATAACAACCAACATAGGCTTCGCCTTACCCTGAGCGATGAGGTTATCGAGGATCTGAGAAGTACGACCCAAAGTCATCCAAGCCTCCTCGTCACCACCAGCACCGTGCAAGAGGTACAATACGGGGTACTCAGCATTGCTCTTCTCGTAACCAGCAGGAGTGTAAACTGTTACACGACGCTTAGTCTGGAGTGTGGGGCTGTCGTACCAAGTCTTGGTTACGCTACCGTGGGGAACATCGTTAACGCTGTAAATATCACCACGATCACCACCGATGATAAAGATGTTGAACGACGATGCAACATCACGGCAGATAAATACGTTTGAGGGGTCGCAAATGCGAACGCCATCAACTACGAAGTTGTAGTTGTACAACTCTGAGCGCAATACGGGTGAAGTGTACTCCCATACGCCGTCAGCGTTGCGTACCATCTCTGTATTCTCAACGGGTGTACCGTCGGGAGTAAGGAAGTTACCAGCTACGGTTACCTTCTTAGCCTCGGGAGCAGCCAGACGCAAAGTTACGCTGTTGTTCTCGTTAATCTGAGGAGAAACCACCTGAGCACGGCTACCCAAGGCCTCCTGAGCTGATGCGCTGAATGCAAAACATGCTGCAGCTACAAGCAAAAATAATTTTTTCATACTGAATTGTTTTAGGTTTTGTAAAAGAATATTTGAATCAAAGGTAAGTCGTTTTACGAAAATATGCAAATTTTGACCAAGAAATAACCTATTAACGTCAGAATCATAACCCGCCACCGAACCCCGGATTTGGAAAATTGCGATATACATCATACCTTTGTAAAGATTTAACAGAGTCAGTCGCGGACTCGCAAACAGATTTTTTAGAATGAAACAAGCTTATGTTTTTCCCGGCCAGGGCGCTCAGTTCTCTGGCATGGGTAAAGATCTTTACGAAAACAATGCTTCGGCAAAGGCCCTTTTCGACAAGGCTAATGAGATTCTGGGCTTTAACATCACCGACATTATGTTTAGCGGAACGGCTGACGAACTAAAACAGACCAAGGTTACTCAGCCTGCAGTATTCCTTCACTCGGTAATCCTTGCAAAGGTACTCGGCGTAGAGCCCGATGCTGTAGCAGGACACTCACTGGGCGAGTTCTCGGCACTTGTCGCAGCCGATGCTCTCTCGTTTGAGGATGGTTTGCGTCTGGTAGCAAAGCGTGCTATGGCCATGCAGAAGTGCTGCGAGCAGCAGCCTGGTGGCATGGCGGCAATACTTGCCATGGAGGATGAGAAGGTTGAGCAGATCTGCTCTCAGGTTGATGGCGTAGTAGTTGCAGCCAATTACAACTGTCCCGGACAGTTGGTTATCTCAGGAGCGGATGAGGCTGTAGATGCAGCTTGCGCTCAACTTAAGGAGGCTGGCGCCAAGCGAGCATTGCGTCTGCCCGTAGGTGGCGCATTCCACTCTCCGCTGATGGAGCCTGCTCGTGCTGAGCTGGCTCGCGCTATTGAGGAGGTGGAGTTCCATAGCCCCGTATGCCCGATCTATCAGAATGTAGATGCTCTGCCCCACACCGATGCGGCCGAGATCAAGGCCAATCTTATCGCACAGCTCACTGCTCCCGTGCGCTGGACACAGATCGTTAAGAATATGATTGCCGATGGCGTGGACGGATTCACCGAGCTGGGTCCGGGCAACGTATTGCAGGGTTTGATTAAAAAGTGTGATGCAGACACTGCAGTAGAGTCAAAGGCCTCAATGTAAAGATATTGAATCACGGCAACGCAAATCTGCGTTTTGGAAATTTTTACCGCTACCAGCTTTGGTGGCGGTATTTTTTTATTAAATTTGTTAAAATAATTAAAAATTCACTTGCATAGCACGGTAAAAGTTACTATATTTGCCTATAGCAATAGAAAACATTTTACACAGTAAAGATATGTCGTCACTAACCGAATTTTTCAATATTCAGCCTAACGAGAATATCAAGGGTATTACACACAAGAATAACATCATCAAGCGTAACATCATAGCCTACATGGCTTTGAATGGCGAGTGCACACTCTCCGAGCTGACAAAGGAGTTGCACATCAGCGTACCCACAATCACCAAACTCGTACAGGAATTGATCGAGGAGAAGATCGTGAACGATCTGGGCAAGGTGGAGACCCCTGGAGGCCGACGTCCCAATGTATTTGGTCTGGCCAACTCGGCAATCTATTTCGCTGGAGTCAATGTAGGTCGTGACAATATGACCTTTGTGATCACTGACCTACAGAACAACATCATCAAGGAGGTTACCGACTCATCATTCGAGTTGCAGAACCGTCCCCAGTGTCTGGAGAAGATATGCTCAAATATCGAGAACTTTGTCAACACATGCGGCATCGACCGTAGCAAGATTCTCGGCGTGGGTGTATCTATCGTAGGTCGAGTAAACCCCGACACAGGTCGTAGCTATATGTACTTTACATCGAGCGAGGAGTCACTTCGA
>JAFOXS010000103.1 GCA_017391665.1 Alistipes sp.
AACCTTTGTTGTTGAGAGCGACTATCTTGATGTGGTGTGAATAGTTTCTGATAAATTCTTTGCCACTTTTTGCCGCCAAAAAGGTGGCGCAAAAACCGCGCGGTGACATTTTTCGGGGTCATCCGTGAAAATTTTCTAAAACGGATGCGTTCGCACTTTTACTTCGTGAAAAGGTCTCCGTTTTTTACCGCAAATTTTCTCGTCTGCCCTTTTTCCGAAAAGTTGTCTGCCGCGTTTGATTCACATCTTCGATGTGATAAAAAATGAGGCGTGCGTCAGCCTCTCCGCACTGCGAAAGTTTGTGGATTAAGGGCGACGCGCAGGCGGAGGGTTAAAAAATGATGACCTTTTGATGGCTTTCAAAAGTGCGTAGCAATCATTTTACCGACGACAAGCGGCGACCCTACAAATTTCGCCTTGCGGCACATTTGGGCTCCACCTTTTGGGTGACAAAAGGTGGATACATCTTATGGATGTAAGATGGGCATATTATATTTATTGGTGCGGCATTTATTTAGTAGAATATACAGTCATTCTCATTTACATATAGAGTGAAAATATGGCAAGATATTCCTTGCTAATACGCCTAAAAGAAAAAAATGGCTGCCTGTGAAGGCAGCCATTACTATTTTTGTCGGTTGTGATTATTTGTACTTTGCAACGCGCTCGTCGTTGATCACACCCTTCCAGTTCATACCGAAGGCGAAGTCGTAGGTGTTACCCTCGCTGTCAACGTGGCAGCGCATATCGCGAGTAACATCCTCCAGCTGCTCCTCTACGGTCTGCATGTCGGCGGGAAGCTGCATGGGCAGAAGACCTGTAGGCTCTGTCTTACCGCTCAATACGTCCAAAACGGCCTGCTTCTGTACGTTGAAGCCGAACAGGATAGCATCAGCCACACCCTCGAACTCGCTCATAACCATAGGACGGTTTACATCCACCTGAACGATTACGGGCTTAGAACCCATCTGACGGCGGGTCTTGAGGATAAGGTCGAGCTGATCCTTGTTAGAGGTCTTCACAGTCTTACCCTTATAAGAACGGTTGGTGAATGACTCCAGAGGGTCGCCACCTGCGAGGCTCACCTCACGAGCGTGAGTAGCGGTGTAGTCGTTGTACTGAAGGCTGATAGGCATGTAACCGTTGCCACCCTTTGCTACATCGGCGGGGTCGTAACCTGTGCCGTTTGCGGGAGCGTCAACAAATACGATTGCGAAGTCAGCCTCGGCGGGAGTCTTCACTACGGTGAAGTACTTTGAGAGCATCTCGGCGGGTACGGGCATCTCCCAGTGACCCTGAGGCTGCTGCTGAGGCTGCTGAGGACGTGCGCCAGCACCTGCGTTGCCGCGGAAAGCAGCACGGGGAGCAACCCACACCTCGGGAACATATACCTTAGCCTTCTCAGCCAAAGGCAGAACACCACCCTTATTCTTAAGCATTACGATTGAGCGCAACTGTGCCTCGTAACCAGCCTTCATAAAGTCGGGGTTACCAACCTTAGCCTTCGTAGTCTCTACATCGAGGTAGGGGTTCTCGAACAGACCAAGACGGAATACGTTCAGAAGAAGACGTACGGCAGTCTTCTCCATGCGGGCACGCATCCACTCCTCGCCCATCTCATTAACACCCATCTCGTAAGCCTCCAAAACGGGACCCTTATCGTTGTTACCACCAAACATATCGACACCAGCCTTGATAAGCTTGTAGTGACGCTCTGCTACTGTGAGGTGCTCAACACCCCAGCTGGTAGTACCGAATGAGTTTACCGCACGGTTGTCCTTGGTTACACCCCAGTCAGTACATACAACACCCTCGAAGCCATACTCGCCACGAAGTACGTCGTTGATCAGGTAGTCGCTGAATGCGTTACCTACATTCTCGCCATTCTTCTTGTCGATGTCGGTAGAGATTGTGTAGTAAGGCATTACGGCTGTAGCCATACCGGTCTTGCCGTTGAGCTTGAAAGCACCCTCGGTGAAGGGCTGCATGTGGTCAGCCAGGCGGCCACCGGGGAATACGGCATACTTACCGAAACTGTAGTGTGCATCACGACCAGCCTCACCAGCACCACCACCGGGCCAGTGCTTGATCATGGCGTTAACGCTGTGGAAACCCCAGCCACCGTCGATCTCGGCGTCGCCCTCCGATGTCTGGAAGCCGTCAACATATGCACGAGCCATATCGGTTGAGAGGTCGGGATCCTCGCCGAATGTACCGTTGAAACGGCTCCAGCGGGGCTCCGTAGCGATGTCAATCTGGGGAGAGAGAGCCGTAGCAATACCGAGTGCACGATACTCCTCCGATGCAATCTTACCAAACTGCTCCATAACGGCGGGATCGAACGTAGCTGCGATACCGAGCGATGAGGGCCAGTAAGAGATGTCGCCATTAGAACCTACGTAGTACTCTACGTTCTCGCCAGCACTGTGACGGGGGTCAGATGAGTTGTTGGCGGGGATACCGAGGCCGATACCCTCAACGTAAGCCTGTACGTTGTTGCTCCACTTGGCAGCAATCTCGGGTGAGCCTACGCGTGTAACCAGTACGTGACGAAGGTTATCCTCGGTGAGGAACTTCATCTGTGCCTCCGAGATCTCCTCGGTAGGAACTGCCTGGTGGGCACTGTAGAGCATAAGACCTGCGATCTGCTCGATAGTCATCTGCGATGCCAGATCCTCGGCACGCTGCTGCACGGGCTTACGCCAATCCTCGTAGATATCCACCTTGCCGTTGCGGTTCAAATCCTTGAACGCATAACCGCCCTTGGTGAGAATCTGCACACCTGACTTTGCCGAGTAGCCCAGAGTGGCACCCTTGCCCTGTGTGATCTCGATGTGAGAACCCTTGTCCTCACTTGTCCACTTCTGACCGCAACCGCTAAGCAGTGCCGCAGCCAAAGTAAGACAACCTAAATGTCTGAGTTTCATAATAAAAAGTTTTTTGGTTTGGATTATTATTGTTTTACTATCCTTTCAACTCCTTATATAATAGTTCAATGGCGTATGCCGATGCACGCGATATGATCTGTCCGCGGTCGAGGCCCGAATTACGCATCACGGCTACCGTATGCGTTGGCGTAGCAACAGCCATCCACACCGTGCCTACGGGCTTAGCCTCGCTGCCTCCCGTGGGGCCTGCTATGCCTGTGGTGGCAATGGCGTAGTCGGCTCCCGTCGTGCGGCGCACACCCTCGGCCATCTGACGCGCTACGGTCTCGCTCACGGCACCGTGTGTCATTATATCGTCATAGTTCACTCCCAACACATCACGCTTTACCTCGTTGGCGTAGGCCACAACACCTCCCAGGAAGTAGGCCGATGCACCAGCCATAGCCGTGAAGAGCGACGCAATCGTTCCTCCCGTGCAACTCTCCGCTGTGGCGAGTGTCAGACCACGCTCACGCATCACCTCATGCACGAGCGACTGCATGGTAGCCCCCTCGAAGCCTACAATATGGCCGGGAATAATATTGTGCAACTTGTCAAACTCCGCATTCATAGCCTCACGAGCCGCCTGGCCATCCTCTCTGTCGTATGCCGACAGACGAAGACGCACGATATTGGGCGCGGGCAGGTATGCCAGCTTCATCCACCGGGGCAGGGCATCCTCCCACTCTTCGATCCTCTCGGCAAGCATCGACTCGGGCAGACCAGCCGTGATCATCGTGCGATGCACGTTGGCGTGAAGCGAGAAGTGAGCCTTCAGGCGAGGCATAACCTCATCCTCCATCAGGTGCTCCATCTCGAAGGGTACACCCGGCAGCGAGATTACAACTGCGCC
>JAFOXS010000341.1 GCA_017391665.1 Alistipes sp.
AAGGTTTTGAAGCTTGCCAAGGGTAACTTTGGTTCAAGGGGAAACGTTTGGACAGTTGCGAAAAATACTGTCGAGAAGGGTCTGCAGTATGCATATGCACACCGTCAGATTAAAAAGAGAACATACCGTTCATTGTGGATCACTCGTATCAACGCTGCGGTTCGCGCTTATGGTATGACTTATTCAGAGTTTATGGGTAAGGTAAATGCGAAGGGTATCGAGCTTAACCGTAAGGTTTTGGCTGACCTCGCTATGAACGAGCCCAAGGCATTCGAGGCAATTGTTAACGCAGTGAAATAGCCTGCTGCTCACTTTAGGTGAGCGCGCAGATCGAGACGACTATCCTTCGGGGTGGTCGTCTTTTTTTTGTCTGGTCAATATGCGAAGGCATATATTTTGCCCACATGGGAGAAAATATTTTGCTATGGAATCTATTCTCTCGTTTCTTTTTCCTTACCAGCCGCTGCCTACGCGCTATAATCTTGCGCTACTTGCCTTGCGTATGCTCTTTGGCGGTCTGCTTATGTGGCATGGCGTCTCGAAGATTCTCACTTTAGAAGGCGATCCATCCTCATTTCCCAATCCCATAGGGCTGGGCAGTACGCTGTCGCTCTATCTGGTGGTCTTTGCCGAGGTGGTGTGTGCCGCGGCAGTAATCGTGGGGGCGTTTTACCGATTGGCTCTTATACCTATTCTTGTGACTATGTGCGTGGCTCTCTTTGTGGTGCATCACGGACAACCGTTTGCGGCAAAAGAACTGGCTTTTATCTACCTAATTCTGTTTGCACTGATGTATTGCATGGGAGCGGGGCGCTTCTCATTGGATAATGTAATAGCCAAACGACTCTATGACAGTCGTCTGGCTATTGTAGATTCTACCTCGGCATTTCGCCCCGAGGATTATGACAAGGCGGAGGAGTAGGTTACTTCTCGTCGGCGGGGTAGTGTACGCCCAGCTGATGGCGTACCTCGTCGATAATCTCCAGCGTAGTGATGGATGCAGCGTGCGAATTTATCTCGGACTCAATGCGACCGTCCTGCACCAGGTCGATGAACTCGCGTATTTCGTGATAATACTCGTTGTGGCTATCCTCTACGCTCAGATTTTCGCCCTCGGTGCGCTTCTCCTGTCCCGATGCAGGCGCCTGACGCGGATAGAAGCGTACGTCTGTGGGTGTCTGTATACGGTCAATGAGAATATTGCCATCCTCGCCTTCGATCTCAGCCGGAAGGAGAGAATTGGCGATCTTCGAGTAGAGAATGGTAGCATTCATACCTTCGTACTGCATATTCACAGCGCCCTGTCCATCTGCTCCGCTTGACAGTACGACACCCTGAGCACTGATGCTCTGTGGGCGACCGAAGAGTACAACCATGGGGTAGATCGTATATACGCCGATGTCCATCATCGCGCCGTTCGAGAGCTCGGGGCGGAAGGCGTTGAGCACTGTGCCCTCCTTGAACTTGTCATAGCGTGATGAATATTGGCAGAACGATGCGAAGTAACGGCGGAGTGTGCCTACACGACCGATATTTTCACGTACGGCACGGAACGAGGGTGATAGAGTACTCTTCATGGCCTCCATCAGTGTGACACCATTTCTTTGTGCCGCTTCGACCATTGCACGCGCTTCGCGGGCGTTTGATGCCATCGGCTTCTCGCACAACACATGCTTGCCATGATTCATGCAGAGGATACTCTGCTCGGCATGCATGTAGTTTGGTGATGCGATGTAGATGGCGTCGACCTTATCGCTTGCAGCCATCTCCTCGAGTGATGTGAAGACATGCTCGATAGAGTGTTTTGCGGCAAACTCCTCGCCGCGCTCGCGTGTTCGTGAGCATACGGCCGAGAGGCAGAAACGCTCATCTTCGCGTGCGCCTGCAATAACCCAGTCGGTGATGAAATTGGTGCCTACGACACCGAAACGTACTTTTCCCATGTTTTTGGTAGGTTGTATGAAGAGGTTGCGCGGGCAACCCTGTGGAATAAAAATTAATAAAAACGCCCCATTGTGCGTGGGGCGTTTTTGTTAGTTGTATTGGTATTACATGAGCAACTCGCGTGCGTGACGAACGCAAACGCCCAACTCCTTAACTGCATTTGACCAAGGCTTGATCTCGTACTCGAGCTCGATGTCGCAGTAGATAGGCCACTTCTGATCCTTCAAGAGGTTCAAAACCTCCTTCAAAGGAGTCTCACCCTGACCCCATACCTGGTTGGTATTAGCGGGCTCAGTGTTCTTGCCAGTCTTATCCTTGAGGTGGATGCTGTAGATACGATCGTGGTACTTCTTGATGAAGTCAACGGGGTTGTTGCCAGTTGAGCCGAAGTAGTGACCGCAGTCGAAGTTCAGCATGATTGAGGGAGATACTGCCAGGATAGGATCGCAGCTGAAGCCCTCCTCAGCGTACTGCATATGGTTGTGCATAGCGATATAGATGCCGTGCTTCTCTGCGAAGGGAGCCAACTTCTGAGCAGCCTCGAGGCTGATCTCCTGTGTGATGGCCTTAGCACCCATAGCCTTTGTAGCCTTGCAAGCGTACTCGATCTCCTCGTCAGACCAGTTTGCGGGAGCAAACTTAACGATGTGGATCTCGATACCAGCGTCGTTGAACTTCTTGCGTACAGCCTCAACCTTAGCCATATCCATGTTTACACGCCATGCCTTCAAGTCAGCATTATACTTGTCGATCTCTGCCTGCTGCTCGGGAGTGAGCTGGGGACGTCCGGGACGCTCGCCGGGTTTGGGGGCGGGCATCTTGGCGCGAGCCTCAGCCATAATGCGCTGCTGGGGATTCTCGGGAACACCCAGTACGCGCTCCAGGTCGTTGCTCATAAGCTCCAATGAACCCATGTTAGCCTCCTTACAGTAAGCGATGATCTCGTCAACAGTATTTGCGGGCATTGAACGCCAGCTATAAGTGATACAACCGATCTTTACGCCGTGGAAGTTAGAGTTGATGCCAGTAGAGTTAGCAGGAGCTGCTGTCTCACCTGATGCGCATGAAGTAAGTGCTGAAGGCAGGATTGAAGCCATAGCCAAACCCATTGCCGACTGCTTCAAGAATGTACGTCTTGAAGTCTTCTGGTCGAAAAGTTTCTTCTGATCCATAGTATGAAATTGTTTTTAGGTTCGTTACTAACAAAGATAGGGATAATTTTTTAATGTATGCAAACAAAATTAAAATATTTTAATCTGCAATCATCAAAAAATAATGTTAAAACTCCACTTTGGGAGCCGTTGAGGCCGCTTCGTCTGCCGAGAAGTATGCCTTTTGGTCAAAGCCAAATATCATAGCAATGATATTGGCGGGGAATGAACGTACCGATACGTTGTACTGCTGAGTGGTGTCGTTGAATGTCTTGCGGGCAACGCTGATGCGGTTCTCGGTGCCCTCCAACTGTGCCTGCAACTCCAGGAAATTCTGGTTTGCCTTCAGGTCGGGGTAGTTCTCCGATACGGCAATCAGACGACCCAGTGCTGAGCTTACAGCCGACTGTGCCTTCTGGAACTCGGCGATCTTCTCGGGCGTAAGATCATCCATTGAGATGTTTACCGATGTAGCCTTCGAGCGTGCCTCCATCACTGCCTGCAGTGTTGACTCCTCGTGTGAGGCGTAGCCCTTGACCGTCGATACGAGGTTGGGGATAAGGTCAGCACGACGCTGATACTGCGTCTCTACATTTGACCATGCGCTCTTGACCGCTTCGTCCATCGATACCATGTTGTTGTAGGTCGAGCATGATGTCATGCTGCAGAGCACTACCACTGCGAAAAGAATAAGTTTTTTCATCTTCGTTATTTTTTATTTGTTAAACTCTATGCTTGTGTTACCATCGAGAACCTGCGCCGCCGCCACCGAACGATCCGCCGCCCCAGCCGCCACCGAACGAGGAGCCTCCGCCAAAACCGCGTCCCATGCCGCCCATGATTATCGGGCCGCCGCCACGGTTGTTGTGCGAGGAGTTGTAGTCCTGACGCTTGCGTTTTACAACTGTGCCACACTTCGTACAGATGAATGTGTCCTCGTATGTTGATGCTCCGAAGTTACGACTCAACAGGCGTGTGGAGTCTTTCTGTAACGAAAGCTGCTTGCAGGTAGGACATGTGCGTGACTTGCGATCGGCAATAACGACGACGATCATCGAGCCGATGATGACAATGATAAAGAATACGACCATCGCAACCAATGCCTCCTCATCCTCATCCACATAATCATCGTTGCCACCGGCGTCGAGTTCGCTGCCGTTAAGCACGGCACGTATAGCCTGCAGTCCTGCCACCATGCCTCGGCTGTAGTCGCCATCTCGGAAGTAGGGGAGCATGTATTGATTCTGTATGCGCTTGCATATGGCGTCGGGCAGAACTCCTTCCACTCCATAGCCCGTTACGAAGCGTATCTCGCGAGCCTCTTCGACCAATATCACTCCAATACCGCTGTTGCTCTTGCTGCCCACACCCCACGAGGAGAATAACTCATATGCAAATTCGAATACATCGTCGGTGTCAATCTCTCGAAGCGCTACCACGGCAGTCTGTGCAATTCCCCGATGGCGCAGATCGTAACAGATGGAGTCAATCTGCGCTACGGCCCAGTCCTCCAGTATCCCGTCGGGGTTGGATGTGAAGCGATAGCGATTCTCCAGCTGAACGTTCGGCACATCCTTGACGCGATACTCTCGGGCGTGAATTGGCGAGATTGCTACAAGCAGCAGAATTATGATAAAGAGTCGTTTCATCTCTATTTATATAATAAGGTATAACGCCAGGGCTCGATATCCTGCTCCAGGTGCAGTGGCAGAATCATCTTTTCGCCCGTCATGGCGTTGGTGTACTCGCCCGCATATATGCCATTGTTGAATGAGGCATGTATAGTGTATGGCGAGAGATTCATTATCGCCACCACGCGACTTCCCTCCACCTCGCGGACAAATGTCATCAGGCAATCCTTGGCATTGTTCTCAATCTCAATTGTGCGACCACCACGCTCGCCAGCCTGAAGAGCGGCTTGTGAATGTTTCAGCGCAATGAGCTTTCTATATCTCTCCGTAAACTCATTGTGCTGGTATTTTGTTATTGGGTCGCGGTCGAAGAAGGCGAATGTGTGGTCGTAGCCAATCTCCTGACCTGTGTATATTAGTGGCATGGCTGCCTCCCATACAAATGTTAGGGCCGTCATTACCTCCAGCGCATCTCCAAAACGGTAGAATTCACTGCCGCTCCATGAGTTCTCATCATGGTTTGAGGTGAACATCATTCGCATTGCCGATGCGGGGTATTTCTCTCTGTCGGCATACATCGTATTGCGCAGATCCCATACGCGACGTTCACCGCGGGCAATGTCGCACATCATATGATGAATCTCCCATGCATAGCCCATGTCGAACGCGCGGTCGAAGAGGTTTAGCTCCTCAGCCTCGGCCAACATGAAGAGATCAGGCTTGATGGCGTGCAGTACGGCCGAAGCCTCCTGCCAGAACTCAATGGGTACGAGCATAGCCATGTCGCAACGGAAACCATCAATGTTGTGCTGCTCCACCCAGAAGCGCATTGCATCAATCTGTCCGCGCCACACTTCTCGGTTCGAGTAGTTGAGTTTTGCGGTGTCGGTCCAGTCCCATGGTACTTTTGTCGTGCCGTCAGCCTCTCGCTCGTACCAGTCGGTCGGTTTTGTTCTGAGCCATTTTGCATCGCGAGCCGTGTGGTTGGCCACCCAGTCCAACAAAACTTTCATTCCGAGTGAGTGAGCTTTCTCTATAACTGAGTCCAAATCGGCCATCTCGCCAAACTCGGGATTCACGGCTTTGTAGTCTTTTATCGAGTAGTAAGAGCCCAAAGTGCCCTTGCGACCCTGCTC
>JAFOXS010000260.1 GCA_017391665.1 Alistipes sp.
AGTGGTGTCACACCAACCCAACCTCCATCCTTGCCATCGCCAGCGTCGCTTATACCCGTGCCTGCAACCATAAAATATGGGATTTGCACCTTTGCGGGATCGTAGGCCCAACCGAGATTCTGCGAGAGGAGTTGGCTCGCAGCACTACATGTAAAAAGCGTAGTATAGCGATCGCTATTTGCAAACTCCGTAACGGCACGGATGGCACCCGCTCCACCCTGCGAATAGCCTGCAATACCTATCTTCGACGTATCAATCAGGTTATAGAGAGGATGCTCGGCATTCTGGGCGGCAGCAAGCAAAAAATCCAGCGTCATAGAGGTCGAATCGCCGCGCCCAGCCATAGGATCATCATTACCAACTACCACAAAACCCCACGAGGCAAGGCGCTCAAAGAAAGGCTCACAACGCGAAGCGATTGCATTGCTGCCATTTACGATGATGATGATCGGGGATATCATCATTGCTCGGCCTTGTGGTATCCACGTCTTAATACATTTCAAGTCATTGTCCTCCATGTCGAACTCCAACTTCGACACTTCATATTTGCCTCGCCTCGTATATTGCCGTTCGAGTTCTCCACCACTGACAGTAGTCTGATAATATTCATGTGCTACGAGTGGCTTACGATTACTCCACCACGCTTTCGCCACAACAAAAAGGGCGAAAACGAGCAATAGGGCAAAAAGTGCCACAACGATTTTCAAAAATATGCGCCACATATCAACTTCTATGTTTACAAATATACGAAAATACTTTTAATCATAACCAATAAAAAACCGCCACCTTACGCTACTCCACACCCTCACTCACAAAAAAAAACCGCCACCCCGAAGGATAGCGGTTTTTCATTATTGAGTGTTTATTTACTCTGCCTGTGCAAAGCCCTCGACGTCGGCCTTAAGACCTACAACGAGGTTGTCGTAATCACGCAGACCTGTACCACCAGGGATCAGGTGACCGCAGATAACGTTCTCCTTGAGGTTTGCCAACGGGTCGATCTTACCCTGGATAGCAGCCTCGTTCAGCACCTTAGTGGTCTCCTGGAACGATGCAGCCGAGATGAAGCTCGATGTCTGCAATGCCGCACGGGTAATACCCTGAAGCACCTGATTAGAGGTTGCGGGAACGATATCACGAACCTTAACGGGCTTGAGGTCACGACGCTTGAGCGATGAGTTCTCGTCACGCAGCTTTCTGAGTGAGATGATCTGGCCAGGCTGTACGTTCTGTGAATCGCCAGCATCCTCGACAACAACCTTGTCGTAGAGCTCGTCGTTCACATCCATGAACTCCCACTTATCGACGATCTGATCCTCGAAGAAGCGTGAATCACCCGGATCCTCAATCTTAACCTTGCTCATCATCTGACGAACGATAACCTCGAAGTGCTTGTCGTTAATCTTTACACCCTGCATACGGTACACCTCCTGAACCTCGTTCACGATATACTCCTGAACCTTGGTAGGACCGAGGATACGCAAGATATCGCTCGGTGTGATAGCACCATCTGACAAAGGCATACCAGCCTTAACGTAGTCGTTCTCCTGAACAACGATCTGGCGTGACAGGGGTACGAGGTACTTCATTACGTCGCCCTGCTTTGAGGTGATGATAATCTCACGATTACCACGCTTGATCTTACCGAATGCTACCTCACCATCGATCTCAGATACGATTGCGGGGTTAGACGGGTTACGAGCCTCGAAGAGCTCAGTAACTCGGGGCAGACCTCCGGTGATATCGCCACCACCCTTACCTACAGCACGAGGGATCTTGATAAGGATGTCGCCAGCCTTGATCTTGGCGTTGTCCTTAACGATGATATGTGCCGTAACGGGCAAGTTATATGAGCGAACATCGTCACCCTCCTTATTCACGATGTGGATAACAGGGCTCTTGGTACGGTCCTTAGACTCGATAACCACCTTCTCTGAAAGGCCTGTCTGCTCGTCACGCTCCTCACGGTAGGTAACACCCTCGATAACGTGCTCGTATGATACCTTACCGTCGGTCTCGGCGATGATAACTGCGTTGTAAGGATCCCACTCGCAAACCAGGTCGCCCTTCTTAACCATAGCGCCCTCCTGCATGTAGAGGATTGATGCGTAAGGCAATGCGTGAGTATAGAGTGTAATCTCGGTCTTGGGATCTACGATGCGGAACTCCGACTGACGTGAGATAACGATATCTACAGCGTCACCTGCGGCGTTCTTACCCTTGATAGTACGCAACTCGTCGATCTCCAGACGACCCTCATACTTCGATACTACGTTGGTCTCAACGGTTGAACCACCCGCAACACCACCGACGTGGAACGTACGCAGTGTAAGCTGGGTACCGGGCTCACCGATTGACTGTGCAGCGATAACACCTACAACCTCACCCTTCTGTACCATGCGAGCGGTAGCCAGGTTACGGCCGTAGCACTTCGCACATACACCGTGGCGAGCCTCGCAGGTAAGTACCGAACGAATCTCTACTGACTCCAGCGGTGACTTATCGATAGCCTCTGCAATCTGCTCGGTGATCTCCTCACCAGCCTTGCAGATAACATCACCTGTGATGGGGTGGATAACATCGTTCAGAGCTGTGCGACCAAGGATGCGATCGTAGAGTGTCTGCACGACATCGTCGTTACGCTTGATAGCCGTAGCTGTCAAACCACGCAATGTGCCGCAATCCTCCTCGTTGATGATAACATCCTGTGCTACATCGACCAGACGACGTGTCAGGTAACCTGCATCGGCAGTCTTCAACGCGGTATCGGCCAAACCCTTACGCGCACCGTGAGTAGAGATAAAGTACTCCAACACTGAAAGACCCTCCTTAAAGTTCGAGAGGATGGGGTTCTCGATAACCTGCTGACCACCCTCAACACCAGACTTCTGG
>JAFOXS010000107.1 GCA_017391665.1 Alistipes sp.
CCAAGGCTGTGGATATCGAGAAGAATGCAATGACCGAGATCTCGCTCGCAGGCAAGCAGGCTGTAGCCAAGATCAAGGCCGAGATCGAGAATATGATCGTTACCAAGAGCCTTAGCCAGGGTGTGAAGAGCGCAAATCTCGATCCTTCATTCATCAAGGATATGTTGCTCGCTGTAGCCAAGGGCTGGAACAACGGTGCCAAGGCTGAGTTGTCGGCTCTTTTGCCCGAGGCTAAGAAGGCTGAGCTGGGTGAGGCTATGGAGGCTGCTGCCAAGTCGCTTCTCTCGGAGGGTATC
The DNA here is from genome assembly GCA_017391665.1 of Alistipes sp. GTDB lineage: Bacteria > Bacteroidota > Bacteroidia > Bacteroidales > Rikenellaceae > Alistipes. The sequence goes on from JAFOXS010000107.1 coordinate 297, forward strand.
GAGGTTGGCTACTCTGCCGATGTCAAGAGCGGTTTCAAGGTTGGCGAGAAGAATGGCGGTTACTACATCTCATTCTCTGACGAGAGCGTAGAGGCACTCCTGGGTGGTTATCTGCGTGAGAAGGTGGCTCAACTTATCTTTAAGGCATAGTTTCCATGTTTGGCAATAAGAATTATTACTGTTTGGTAGCCGGACTGCGTGAGTACACGCTTGATGCCGACACCAAGGGCTTCGACGCTCGCGAGATTATCGCCGAGATTGAGGAGGAGCTCTCGGGTGCCGATCTGAAGGCTGTGCATCTGCTCTACGGCTATTACGACTGCGAGAATATCATCGCTCTGCGCTCTGGGCGCGAGGCGTTCAATCCGCTGGGTAACCTTACCCGTGAGGAGCTGGAGGCCGAGCTCGAGGAGCCTAAGCGATTGCCTTCACGCGTGGCTCGTGTTATCAAGGCTTATGCCGCTGCCGAGAAGGCCGATGCTGATGCCGAGGATAACGAGTGGGCAAAGGGCATAAATCTGGAGCAGTCGTTCGAACGCTCGCTCTTTGAGGCATACTACGAGGAGTGCGCCCTCTCGGGCAGCCGCTTCCTTCGCGAGTGGGCCGCTTTCGACCGTACGTTGCGTAATATCTCTGCTGCTGCCGTGGCTCGCTCTCTGGGTCGCGCGGTTGCAGGCGTTACCGTAGGCAAGGGCGATGTTGTGGAGCAACTCCAGCGTTCATCAGCAGCCGACTTCGGACTGCGTGGTGAATTGCTCTATATCGATGCTGTCATTGCGGCTGTGAACGACGAGCAGAACATTGTGGAGAAGGAGCATAAGATTGACCTTGTCCGCTGGGATCAGGCCGTTGATCTGGCTGCACGTGACTACTTCGATATTAACGCTATACTGTCGTACCTGGTGCGTGTGAACATCGTGGCACGCTGGGCACTGCTTGATCCCAAGCGTGGTCGCGCAATGCTCGACCGCATCATGGCGGAGCTCGACGGCAAGGAACTGGTAAATAAACAATAAAAACTACATAGAACATAAATGAAAACTTTAGGACGTGTAAACGGTATCATCTCGAACATCGTGATCGTTAAGGCCGACGGCGCTGTGGGTCAGAACGAGATCTGCTATGTTTATTGCGGTGATACACGAATGATGGCCGAGGTCATCAAGGTCATAGGCGATGATGCCTATGTGCAGGTGTACGATAGTACCCGAGGCTTGAAGATCGGCGACAAGGTGGAGTTCATGGGCCACATGCTTGAGGCTACGCTGGCTCCGGGTCTGCTGTCGCGCAACTACGATGGTCTGCAGAACGATTTGGAGAAGATGGACGGTCTGTTCATCGCTCGCGGATCGATCACCGAGCCCATCGACTTCGAGCGCAAGTGGGAGTATACTCCCCTGGCAAATGTTGGCGATAAGGTAACTGCTGGTGACTGGCTTGGCCAGGTTAAGGAGCAGTGGGTTGATCACAAGATCATGGTTCCCTTCGTTATGCAGGGCACCTACACCGTAAAGAGCCTCACTCCCGCTGGCGAGTACAAGGTGACCGATACAATCGCAGTGCTGGCTGATAAGGATGGCAACGAGTATAACGTTACGATGGTGCAGAAGTGGCCCGTCAAGACTCCTATCCGCTGCTATGTTGAGAAGCCTCGTCCCTCTCGCGTTATGGAGACGGGTGTTCGCGCTATCGATACTTTCAACCCCATTGCTGAGGGTGGTACCGGCTTTATCCCTGGTCCCTTCGGTGCTGGTAAGACCGTGCTTCAGCACGCCATCTCTAAGCAGGCTGAGGCAGACGTTATCATCATCGTAGCGTGCGGTGAGCGTGCTAACGAGGTTGTGGAGATCTTCGCCGAGTTCCCCGAGCTCATCGACTCTCGTACAGGTCACAAGCTTATGGAGCGTACCATCATCATCTGTAACACCTCTAACATGCCCGTTGCGGCTCGTGAGACATCAGTATATACCGGTATGACAATTGGTGAGTACTACCGTGCTATGGGTCTTAAGGTGTTGGTTATGGCAGACTCTACTTCACGTTGGGCACAGGCTCTTCGTGAGATGTCAAACCGTCTGGAGGAGCTTCCCGGTCAGGATGCGTTCCCCATGGACCTTTCAGCTATCATCGCAGGTTTCTATGCACGTACAGGCTTGGTTAAGCTCAACAACGGCCAGACAGGTTCTGTAACATTCCTTGGTACCGTATCACCCGCAGGTGGTAACCTTAAGGAGCCCGTTACCGAGTCAACAAAGAAGGCTGCACGTTGCTTCTACGCACTTTCACAGGGTCGTGCCGACTCGAAGCGTTATCCCGCTATCGACCCGCTGGATTCATACTCGAAGTATCTGGAGTATCCCGAGGTAGCATCATATCTTGACGAGCACATCGGCAAGGATTGGGTTAGCAAGGTTTACGAGGGTAAGACCATCGTACAGCGTGGTAAGGAGGCTAACGACCAGATCAACATCCTGGGTGATGACGGTGTGCCCATCGAGTATCACGAGCGTTTCTGGAAGAGCGAGTTGCTGGACTTCGTGATCCTGCAGCAGGATGCATTCGATAGCATCGATGCCAACTGCCCCATCGAGCGTCAGAAGATGATGTACGAGATGGTACTCGACGTATGCCACAAGTCGTTCTCATTCACCGATTTCGAGGCTTGCTCACGTTATTTCAAGGGCCTTATCAACCTCTTCCGCCAGATGAACTATTCGGAGTGGCAGAGCGAGAAGTTCTTCGACTACAAGCGTCAGATCGAGGAGTCAGTAAGTAATCAACTCTCTAAATAGGTGAAGCAATGACAACACGAGCATTTCAAAAAGTATATACAAAGATTGACAATATCACCAAGGCAACCATCACACTGCGCGCTACGGGCGTAGGTAACGATGAGTTGGCAACCGTTGGCGGCAAGCTGGCGCAGGTGGTAAAGATTATGGGCGAGAACGTTACGTTGCAGGTATTTGCCGGCACCGAGGGTCTTGCCACAAACTCTGAGGTAGTGTTCCACGGTGAGGCTCCCAAGTTGCGCGTGTCGGATAACCTGGCAGGTCGCTTCTTCAACGCCTACGGTGAGCCTTTGGAGGGCGGTGAGCCCATCGAGGGTGAGGCACGTGAGATCGGTGGTCCTACGGTGAATCCCTTCCGCCGTCTGCAGCCTTCAGAGTTGATCGCTACAGGTATTGCGGGTATCGACCTTAACAATACCATCGTGTCGGGTCAGAAGATCCCCTTCTTCGCCGATCCCGACCAGCCCTATAACGCCGTGATGGCCAACGTGGCACTGCGTGCCAAGGCCGACAAGATTATCCTCGGCGGTATGGGTCTAACGAACGACGACTTCCTCTACTTTAAGCAGGTCTTCGAGAATGCAGGTGCTTTGGACCGTATCGTATCGTTCGTAAATACTACTGAGAATCCTCCCGTAGAGCGTCTGTTGGTGCCCGATATGGCCTTGACAGCTGCGGAGTACTTCGCCGTTGATAAGGGTGAGAAGGTGTTGGTGCTTTTGACCGATATGACCCTTTACGCCGATGCTCTGGCTATCGTGTCAAACCGTATGGACCAGATTCCTTCGAAGGACTCTATGCCCGGTTCACTCTATTCAGACCTTGCAAAGATCTACGAGAAGGCCGTGCAGCTGCCTAACGGTGGTTCAATCACCATTATTGCCGTGACAACGCTGTCGGGTGGTGATATTACTCACGCTATTCCTGATAATACGGGTTACATCACCGAGGGACAGTTGTTCCTGCGTAACGACTCAGATACCGGTAAGGTTATCGTCGATCCGTTCCGCTCGCTCTCTCGTCTGAAGCAGCTCGTAATTGGTAAGAAGACTCGCGAGGATCATCCTCAGGTGATGAATGCCTGCGTACGTCTGTATGCCGATGCTGCCAATGCAAAGACCAAGCTCGAGAACGGTTTCGACCTCTCGGACTACGATGAGCGTGCATTGCAGTTTGCCCACGACTATTCGGAGAAGTTGCTTGCTATCGACGTAAACATCGAGATCGAGCAGATGCTTGACACTGCATGGACTCTGTTTGGCAAATACTTCTCGAAGGACGAGGTTGCTATCAAGGCAGAACTTATCGAAAAGTACTGGAAAGCGTAACGCCGAAAGGATATAGTAAAATACTATGGCAATTAAATTTCAATATAATAAGACTTCGCTTGGCGAACTCGGCAAACAACTAAAGATGCGCCGTGCGGCACTCCCTACCATCAAGAGTAAGGAGTCGGCGTTGCGCTCCGAGGTGAAGCGAGCGAAGGATACCGCACGCGATTACCGCACACGTATGGAGGCTCTGGCTTCGGAGTACGACTACATGGCGGCGCTGTGGGGAGAGTTCGATCAGTCGCTCGTCAGAGTGGCCGACGTTCAGCTCTCGGAGCAGAAGATCGCGGGCGTGAGAATACCCGTACTCGAGGATGTCTCGTTCGACGAGAAGGAGTACGACCTGTTCTCATCGCCGGTGTGGTATGCCGATGGAGTGGATTTGCTCAGGCGTCTGGCCAAGCTGGGCATCGAGTATGAGGTTTACAATCGCAAGATGGAACTTCTCGATTATGCCCGCCGTAAGACCACGCAGAAGGTGAATCTCTACGAGAAGGTGCAGATTCCTGGTTATGAAGACGCCATTCGCAAGATCAAGCGCTTCATGGAGGATGAAGAAAACCTCTCAAAGTCGGCACAGAAGATTGTTAAAACTCGTCAACAGCAGGCTGCGGAGGGGTCTAAGTTATGATAGTAAGAATGTCACGTTACGACTTTGTGCTGCTGGCAGCGCAGAGTGATGATTTTATCGCCCGTCTTCGCGAGTTGGGTCTGGTTGATATTACTACTACCGGCTGGGAGCCTCAGGAGAAGGATCGCCAGTTGGTTATGGATATCGACCACTACCGCAAGGCTGTTGAGTCTTTGAAGGCCTTTGCCGCATCGGAGGAGTACACCTCATCGGAGGCTAAGTATGCGTGTGGTAAAGAGGCTTTTGAGGCATACACTGATCTGCGTCAGCAGAAGACCGCCCTGCTGGGTGAGGTGGCACGTCTGGAGAAACTCGCCGAGGAGCTCAAGCCCTGGGGCGATTTCGAGGGTGATGGCCGCGAGCGCCTGGCTTCACAGGGTGTGGTGCTTCGTTACTATGTGGCGCAGACATCTACCTATGATGCACACGTGGCGGAGTGGGCTTTGGATCTCACCGTTGTGGAGATTGGTCGCGACTCATCGTCAGTATATTTTGTTGTTGTAACTACTCCGGGTGCCGAGGTTGTTATCGACGCTCAGGAGGTTAAGGCTCCGACGATGGATAGCCGTGCCGCTATGGCCGAGGCTGATGCTCGCCGCAAGGATGTCGCCGAGGTTAATGTCGCTTTGTCGGCATGTGCTGCAAGCGTTGATGCTATCGAGCAGGAGCTGGAGGCACTTACACAGCAGTTGCAGAATGTGAAGATTCACGGAACAGCATCGGAGGCTGCCGACGGTCGTCTGGTAGTTCTTGAGGGCTGGGCCGAGGAGGATAAGGCGCAGCAGGTGGATAAGCTGCTGGATGAGTATTCAGGTGTGGTATATCTGAAGCGTAACCCTACGCCCGAGGATGACACCCCCGTAAAGCTGAAGAACAACCGCTTTGCGCGTCTGTTCGAGCTCATCGGCGCTATGTACGCCCTGCCCAAGTATGGCACGATGGATCTTACGCCCTTCTTTGCACCGTTCTATATGCTCTTCTTTGCGATCTGCTTGAACGATGCGGGTTATGGTGCAATCCTTCTGCTGGCAGGTATAGCACTCTTTATGAAGGGTGGTGCTTCGCTTAAGCAGGCCTCTTGCCTTACCATGTTCTGCGGTGGTGCAACCACGCTCTTTGGCTTGTACACAGGCTCGCTGTTTGGTATGAGCATCCCCGATATGTTGGGCTATGAGAGCATTGCCGAGTCGCCGTTCCTCGACTTCCAGAATCAGTTCTTCTCACTGGCGCTGGCGTTGGGTGTGGTGCAGATTCTCTTCGGTATGCTGCTTAATATCTGCTTGCAGACCAAGCTCTTTGGCTTCACATCAACGTTCGGCCTTCTGGGATGGTTCATTATCCTTCTCTCGGGTTGCATCGCTGTGGGTCTTCCTATGCTCAATGAGAACCTCGCGATCTCATGGTTCACCGCTTCGTCGCCTGCCTTCTATGCAGCGATGGGCGTGGGTGCCGTGCTGATGCTTCTGCTCAATAACCTTAAGCGCAACCCGCTGATCAACCTGGGTTCGGGCTTGTGGGACGCATATAACAACGTCACAGGTCTGTTGAGCGACGTACTCTCATATATCCGTCTTTTCGCCATCGGTCTTTCGGGTGGTGTATTGGCACAGGTATTTAATTCGCTGGCTTTGGGTCTTACTGGTCTGGATGCAGGCATCGAGTCATTCGGTGTTGGCACCATCTTCCAGATCGTGGGTGCATCGGCTATCTTGCTTGTGGGCCACGGTATCAACCTCTTCATGTCGGCTATCTCTTCGTTCGTTCATCCTATGCGTTTGACCTTCGTGGAGTTTTATAAGAATGCAGGCTTCGAGATGACTACTCGTTCGTTCGAGCCTCTTACAAATGAAAAGAAATAAATAACAAAAGTAAAATTTAATAAAACTAAACAATTATGAATTCAACAGCATTGATTTTGGCCTACATCGGCGTAGTATTTATGGTAGGCTTGGCAGGTATCGCATCTGCAATCGGTACTTCTATCTGCGGTCAGACTGCAGTAGGCGCAATGAAGAAGAACAGCGGCGCTTTCGGTAGCTACATGATTCTTTCAGCTCTTCCTGGTTCACAGGGTTTGTACGGTTTCGTATGTTTCTTCATGGTTCAGGGTTTGTTGACCGCTGACATCACCATGTTCCAGGCTGCGGCTGTATTTGGTGCAGGTTTGCTCGTAGGTTTTGTTAACCTTATGGCTGCTTACTATCAGGCAAAGGTTTGTGCTAACGGTATCGCTGCTATCGGTAACGGTAACGACGTTATGGGTAAGACTCTTATCCTCGCTGCGTTCCCCGAGTTGTACGCTATCTTGACTGTTGCTGCTACATTCCTTATCTCTAACGCAGTAGC
>JAFOXS010000077.1 GCA_017391665.1 Alistipes sp.
GTACTCGCCAGGCATCACCACCGTACGGTAGCCCTTATCCAGCACATCCTTGCACGCCGCCTTGCTCTCCCAGCCATATACCAGCGCCGAGCGGTCAATATCGCCCGATTCTGCCGCCTCATTCCATACGCCTATGCGCTTGCCATACTTAGCCGCTATGCGCTCCATACGGCGAGTAAAGTAGTCCTGCAGCTGACGCTCTTCAGTCATACCCTCCCTGCGCATCAGCGCCTGACAGTCAGGACAACGGCTCCACTGCGCCGTGCTCACCTCATCGCCACCCACGTGGATATACTCCGAAGGGAAGAGCTCCGAAAGTTCACGCATCACATCATCAAGCAAGGCGTAGTTCTCCTCCTTTGCAACACACAGCACGCTGCGAGAATCGTAGCCATCCGATGCCGTCTTATCGGGAGTGTAGTTGCATAGCACCTCGGGCTTCACACGAGCCAGGTTGTGACTATGCCCAGGAAGGTCAATTTCGGGGATTATCTCAATGTTTCTTACGGCAGCATACTCCACCATCTCGCGCACATCATCCTGCGTATAGAAGCCGCCATAGTGCTCGTCCCAGCGTCCATAACGTGCTGCCACGGGCGAATCGACTCCACGATAGGCGCCCACCTCCGTAAGCTCGGGATGCGACTTTATCTCCACACGCCAGCCCTCGTCGTCCGAGAGGTGTAGATGCAGTTTGTTGATCTTGTGGTGCGCCAGACGGTCGATAAAACGCTTCACCATCGGCAGATCCATCCACGTACGCGTAACATCGAGCATAAAGCCTCGATACTCAAACCTTGGCGCATCCTCCACACGGCACGCCCCCACCATCGCAGGCAGAGCCAGCGCGTGGGAATAGACCGAGGCGGGCAACAGCTGCAGCAGAGTCTCTATGCCATAGAGCACACCAGCCGCTGAGCCACCCTCTACTATGACGCCCTTGTCGCTAATATCCAGCGTGTAACCCTCCGAAGCTAAATTTTTATTCTCACGCAACACAATATTCCCTTCCTCGTCCTCGTTATATTCGCGGATTTCCAAAGGAATGAATTCTGACAAATACTCTGCAGAGGGGCGGAGTGATGGATAGTGTGTAATCTTAGTTGTTGTTAGTATGGTAAATACTCCGTCCCTCTTTTCTACTCGCTCGGGACGTGGAATCAGCGTGCTCAGGTTGCTGGCCTCGACTATTGCTGCCGAGAAAAGAAGCACGGTCGCAAAAAATATTCTCAACATAGGTAAAAGTGGTAAAAATTATTCTCTACAAAGTTAATATTTTCGGATGAAAATCATAACTTTGTGAAACGATAATTTTACGAGAGATGAACTACGACAAAAAACTCAAAGCCGCAGCACGACTGCTGGAGGTGATGGACACCCTGCGCGAGAAGTGCCCCTGGGATCGTGAGCAGACCTTCGAATCGTTGCGCAATAACACTATAGAGGAGACCTACGAACTGGTGGATGCCATAGCCGACAATAATATGGACGGCATAAAGGAGGAGCTGGGCGATCTGCTGCTGCACGTTGTCTTCTACTCAAAACTTGGCGAGGAAGAGGGCCGTTTCGACTTTGGCGACGTTGCCGATGCCGAGTGCGACAAGCTCATCTACCGCCACCCCCACGTCTATAGCGACATACACGCCGACACCCCTGCCGAGGTGATGCAGAACTGGGAGGAGCTGAAACTGCGCAAAAAGAAGCGTCAGGGCGGAATCCTGGGCGGTGTACCCCGCTCGCTGCCCGCTATGGTTAAGGCTTTCCGCGTGGGCGAGAAGGCTGCTTCGTCAGGCTTCGA
>JAFOXS010000129.1 GCA_017391665.1 Alistipes sp.
CACCTTGCCATCAGCACCGCGGAAAGCCTTCAAACCCTCGAAAGCCTCCAAACCATAGTGCAGGCAAGTGGTTGCCATGTGCATATTAATATACTCATCAGATGTGTACTCCAACTCGCTCCAAGCGCCATCCTTATAGTAAGCGCGAACATTGATGTCGGTCGGAATATAATCAAAACCAAGATTCTTCCAATCTATATTTTTCATAGCCTTAGTGATTATAAGGTTAATTTACTATTGTTCCACGTGGAACTATCCTACGATAGCGCCATTGTTTGTCTTATGCTCGGGCGCAAGCAACTCCAGCTTACCGCTCGCATCCTCAGCCATAAGGATCATACCCTGTGACGTTACACCTTTCATCTCGCGAGGAGCAAGGTTAACGAGTACAAGCACCTGACGACCAACCAACTCCTCGGGAGTAAAGTGCTCGGCAATACCCGACACGATGGTGCGCTTGTCAATACCTGTATCAACGGTGAGCTTCAAGAGTTTCTTGGTCTTGGCAATCTTCTCGGCCTCGAGGATTGTCGATACGCGGATATCCATCTTCTGGAAATCGTCGAATGAGCACTCAGCCTTCTGCTCGGTCACATTCTCAGCGGCAGCAGCAGCGGCATTTGCAGCCTTGATGTCGGCCAGCTTCTTAAGCTGTGCCTCGATCACATCGTCCTCAATCTTCTCGAAGAGTAGGGTAGCCTCGCCAATAGTGTGACCCTCGGCGATGAGTGACATAGAACCCAGATTATCCCAACCGAGCTTCTCCAAACCAAGCATATTGAGAATCTTGGCCGCAGAGAAAGGCATAAAGGGCTCGATGGCAATAGTGATGTTAGCCGTGATCTGCAGAGCAATATTGAGAATGGTCTTCACACGCTCGGGGTCGGTCTTTACAACCTTCCAGGGCTCGGTGTCGGCCAGATACTTATTACCGATGCGGGCAAAGTTCATAGCATCCTTCAACGCCTCGCGGAAGCGGTAGTTCTCGATATTTGACTCCAAAGAGGCCTTGATACCTGACAACTCGGCGATTGTATCGCGGTCATAATCAGTGAGTTCGCCACACGCAGGCACTACACCATTGTAATATTTCTTGGTAAGCACCAGGGCACGATTCACGAAATTACCCAGGATTGCCACCAGCTCATTGTTGTTGCGAGCCTGGAAATCCTTCCATGTAAAGTCGTTATCCTTGGTCTCGGGAGCATTGGCGCAGAGCACATAGCGCAGCACATCCTCCTTGCCGGGGAACTCATCCAGATACTCGTGCAACCATACGGCCCAGTTCTTTGAGGTAGAGATCTTGTCACCCTCAAGATTCAGGAACTCGTTGGCAGGTACATTCTCGGGCAGGATATAGTCGCCATGAGCCTTCAACATCGAGGGGAACACGATGCAGTGGAAAACGATGTTATCCTTACCGATAAAGTGAACCATCTTGGTATCCTCATCCTTCCAGTACTTCTCCCAGTCGGGTGTAAGATCCTTAGTAGCAGATATATAGCCGATAGGTGCATCAAACCATACGTACAATACCTTACCCTCTTCACCCTCAACAGGCACGGGGATACCCCAATCCAGGTCACGGCTCACGGCACGAGGCTGCAGACCTGTATCAAGCCACGACTTACACTGGCCATAGACGTTTGACTTCCACTCCTTGTGACCCTCCAGAATCCACTCACGCAGGAATGCATCATACTGATCCAAAGGCAGATACCAGTGCTTGGTAGCCTTCTTCACGGGCACAGCACCCGAGAGTTTCGATGTGGGGTTGATAAGCTCATCGGGCGAGAGTGTCGAACCACACTTCTCGCACTGGTCGCCATAGGCTCCCTCGCTCTGGCAGCGGGGGCAGGTACCTACGATATAACGGTCGGCAAGGAATGCCTTAGCCTCCTCATCGTAGAATTGCTCCGAGGTCTGCTCGATGAACTTACCCTCATCGTATAGCTTGCGGAAGAAGTCCGACGCCGTAACACGGTGGGTGGGTGATGATGTGCGTGAATAGATATCGAACGACATACCCAGACGCTGGAAAGCATCCTTGATGATAGCGTGGTAGCGATCTACCACATCCTGAGGTGTGATACCCTCCTTACGGGCCTTGATGGTGATGGGCACGCCGTGCTCGTCGCTA
>JAFOXS010000064.1 GCA_017391665.1 Alistipes sp.
AAAAGCCATAGCGGCCATGTATGGCAAAGCCCTGCGTTGCGCCCTGCACCTCGACATTGTCGGGCAGCAGATCGGCAACATTTAGAAAGGGCTCCATATCTGCGAGCACACTCTCCTGCGCCCTCACAGCAAGGGCCGTCAAAAGCAGCAAAGTGAGCAGTATAGTTCTTCTCATCACAACATCTCTCTAATTGCACGCTCCACACCATCCGCGTCATAGCCACACAGGGCATACAATTCGGCCGGCGTACCATGTTCTATAAAGGTATCGGCGATACCGAGTGTACGCACCTGCGGTGTATAGCCGTTATCGCTGAACCACTTCACCACGGCCTCACCCACGCCACCGCGCAGGACACCGTCCTCAATGGTTATAATCTTCTTAAAGCGTCTGCCCACCTCGTCGAGAAGTGTATCGTCCAGCGGCTTGACAAAACGCAGATCGTAATGTGCTACCGTAGCTCTGCCCTCGGCCTCGATACGCTGCAGCGCCTCCGCAGCAAAGTGGCCCATGGTACCTATTGTGAGCAGTGCCACATCCTCGCCATCATGCAACTTGCGTCCTCGGCCAACGGGGATAGCCTCAAAGGGCTCGCCACGCCACGCTGCGCCCACACCGCAACCACGCGGATAGCGGATAGCGTATGGCGAAGGTGTATTGACCGCCGTATAGAGCATATTGCGAAGCTCCGACTCATCCATAGGTGCCGCCACGATCATATTGGGCACGCAGGCAAAGTAAGCCATATCGAAAACTCCATGATGTGTGGCGCCATCCTCGCCGACCAGACCGCCACGGTCGATACAGAAGGTGACTGGAAGACGTTGCAGTGCCACATCGTGAATCACATTATCGTAAGCTCGTTGCATGAACGAGGAGTAGATATTACATACGGGGTGCATGCCACCAGCAGCCAGACCAGCCGAGAAGGTTACGGCGTGACCCTCGGCAATACCCACATCGAAGCAACGCTCGGGCATATGCTGCATCATAATATTGAGCGAGCAGCCCGACGGCATGGCGGGGGTGACACCCACAATCTTATCATTCGTGCGAGCCAGCTCAAGAAGCGTCTCTCCAAAGACATCCTGATAGCGGGCCGCCGATGTAGGCGACGGAATACGCTCACCCGTCTCAGGGTTGAAGCGGCCCGGAGCATGCCACACGGCCTGATTATCCTCGGCGGGGGTGTAGCCCTTACCCTTGGTGGTGATGATATGCAGCAACTTGGGTTCGTCGATATCCTTCAATGCGCGAAGCATACGCACCAGCTCCTTCACATCGTGGCCATCCAGCTGGCCGAAATATCTGAAATTCAAGCTCTCAAAGAGGTTGCTATTCTGCAGCAGACCCTGCTTGATGGCGTTGCCTGCCTTCTGACAGAAACGCAGCACAGGAGGCACATGCGACAGGATACGCCATAAACCTCGCTTGAAACTATTATACAAACGCGACGTGGACATACGTGCCAGATAGCTATCCAATGCTCCGGTAGCCTCATCGATGGCCATCTCGTTATCGTTGAAGATAACAAGCAACTTGCCCTTCTTCTTCTCGCCGGCATTGTTCAAGCCCTCAAATGCCAGACCACCCGTCATAGCGCCATCGCCAATAACGGCTACAACATGGTTATCCACACCCTGCAGCTCGGCAGCCTTGGCAAGGCCATATGCTGCCGATATTGAGGTTGATGAGTGACCCGCACCAAACGAGTCGTACTCACTCTCGGCCATGCGCGGGAAGCCGCTGATACCGCCCATCTTGCGATTCGTGGGGAAGAGATCACGACGCTCTGTGATGATCTTATGTGCATAGGCCTGATGGCCTACATCCCACACCAGCTTATCGTACGGTGTGTCGTAGACATAGTGCAGAGCGACGGTTAACTCAACCGTACCGAGGCTCGATGCCAGGTGACCAGGATTCTTCGAGCACTCCTCGATGATATACTGGCGCAACTCGCGACAATACTGCGGCAACTGTTCAAGGCTCAGTCGCTTCAGATCGGCAGGTGAATTGACCTTGTATAATAGGTCGTATTCTATATGTTCCATATCCAACATTTTTCTTCTTTGTAAATCTATGCCACCGAGCAGGGTATGCCCAGAGCCTCAACACGTGCAGCGATTGCGAGCAGATCCTCACGCGAAACCTTCTCCAAAGTCTTGCAGGGGGTATCTCTGTCGAGCGAATAGACCATCACCTGACGCGGAGCAATCTGCTCAACAAGACGCAGCCACGCCGCAACCTCCTCCTCGCTGGTATTGTCCACACGACAGCCCGCATACTCGCCACGCAGGAACATCGTCTGCAAAATAAGATCACCCTCGAAGAGTTTCAGCAGCTCGACGGTGCGCTCGACGGTGTATGATCCCTGTGGTTTGTTGACCAGCTGCACGGTGCTGTCGAAAGCCGAGTCGAGTTTCAGGATATTGTTATCCACACGATGCAGAGCCCGACGAACCGACTCACGATGAATCTGCGTAGCATTGCTCAGCACCGACACTTTAGCCGAGGGACACAACTCGTCGCGCAGAGCGATAGTATCGTCGATGACACCCTCGAAGTCGGGGTGCATCGTAGGCTCGCCATTGCCGGCAAAGGTAATCACATCGGGCGGCGTGCCATCGCCGACCATCTGCGAGAGCACCTCGCGCAACATATCTCGCACATCCTCGCGCGAATTAAAGCGGCGGGGACCCACATGCTCATCGTTCCAGCCACACTCGCAGTAGATGCAGTCGAAACTGCACAACTTCGACTCCACGGGAAGCAGATTTACTCCCAGCGAGAGACCCAGACGGCGCGAACGGATGGGACCGAAAATTATATTGTCATAAAGAGCTGTCATAGTTTGTCTATTACATCTTCGAACGGCGGAACTCCTTGGGCGTCATGCCCGTATGACGCAGGAAGTACTGACCGAAGAATGAAGGGTTAGGAAAATTGAGTTTATTCGACACCTGCTGCACGGTAAGCTGCGTGGTCGAGAGCAGAGCCTTGGCATTGAGAATCACCGAGTGGGTGATCCACGTAGCGGCACTGCGGTCGGACATTTGACGCGTGACGATGGTCAGATATTTGGGTGTGATGCACAACTTGTCGGCATAATACTGCACCTCACGCGAGATGGTGATATCGGTAGCAAGCAGCGAAAGGAACTTACGGAAGATAACATCCTGACGCGAGCAGGGCTCATGCATAACGGGGATATCGCGAGCATAGACTCCCGCCAACTCGTAGCACAGGAGTTTGAGCATCTGCTCGTTGATCTGCTCGTGGTAGGGATGATCCGTACGCTCATCACGTTCGTGCATCATTCGGCACACCTGCAGGATGGATTCGAGTTGCTCCTCGCTGAGCACCATGCAGGGATTCTCGCGCATAAGCATATGCACCTCGGGAGCCGAGGGGAAATTTAGTTCGCGCAGAAAGCCGGTATCGATACGAAGGGTATAACTCTCAAAACCCTCGCCACGCTTGAACTCCTGGATGATGGTTCCAGGAAAGGCCACACACATCGTGCGTGCCGAGAGTGGATACTTGTGCTCGTTGATGGTAACGTAACCCTCGCCCGCCAGACAAATGAAGATACCGCCACGATTGAATACTCGCGGCACGTTATTCTCATTAATTATCAGGTCATAGTCCTTGCTGTCGATGTAAGTAAACAGCGGGCGCGAGTCAGTAGTTGCGGGTGTAGGTGTTACGGTTAAATTATCCATCAAGGCATCATTTTATATTACAAATATAAGAATAATTTGCGACAAAGAATATTTTTATGTCGCATTTCGCTGAAAAAACCTTCAAAAGACTCCCTTTTAGAACATTTTTCTATGTTGACCTCATAAATGCCAGCGCTGAACTTACTTGCCCGTGCCGAATAACCTTCCGTTTTCATTGAGCAGGCACACCATCCCACAAACAAAAAACCGCCCTGCGCGTGGCAAGGCGGTTTGTATTGAGCGGAAGCGAAGTATTACAACTTACGCAACCAGATATTACGGAAACTGATAGGCTCTGAGGGGTCGCCGTGGCTCTGCAACTTGATGGGACCTGCACCGTGCTTCTCAACCTTGGGGTGACCGATATACTCGGTAGTACCGCGGATAGCAACGTTGTTCTGCAACACTACACCATTGTGGATAACGGTAACGGTGGGAGGAACGCGGTATGAACCATCCTCGTTGAATACGGGAGCGTTGTATATAATATCGTAAACATTCCACTCACCGGGCTTACGCATAGCGTTGGCCTTGGGAGTTGACTGCTTGTAGATACTACCTGTCTGACCGTTGGTATAGGTGGGGTTGTTGTAGCAATCGAGAATCTGTACCTCATAAAGACCCTGAAGGAACACACCACTGTTACCACGTGCCTGACCTGTACCTGTGATGTTCTCGGGTACGCACCACTCGATGTGGAGCTGGAAGCTCTCGAACGACTCGCGGGTCTGGATATCGCCCTTCTTCTTGTTTACTGTGAATACACCATCGTGTACGTCCCACTCTGCGGGGCCGCCATTGGCACCTGTCCAGGCGCTCAGATCCTTACCGTCGAAAAGTACGATAGCATCCGAGGGAGCCGAGTTGGTGGTGATATCACCGGGAGTTACAACCTTGGGAACGGGAGTGTAGAACTCTGTCATCTGAGGACGCATAGTCTCAGGACCATTCTGCTGAGCCTGAGCCTGAGCCGCAACAGCGGTAACGGTCAGCGCAAAAGCCGAAAGAATAAGTTTTTTCATAGTCGAATTTTATTTTAGGTTTACGATTTTCGTATGACGTAGGACAAATTTACTAAAATTACGTGAAATACCGAACATTTGCCTCTCTTTTTCTTGCGCAGGGCAAAAAAGCAGAGGAAAAAATATTTTGTCATCTCGACTTTATTAGTTATATTTGGTAAAAATTATACTATATGGCAATATTCAAGGTCGAAGGCGGTCACCGCCTTCACGGCTGCGTGACTCCGCAAGGAGCTAAAAACGAAGCCCTACAAATACTTTCGGCTACACTTCTCACATCGGAGCGTGTAGTAGTAAACAACATCCCGCAGATCCTCGACGTCATGCAGCTCATCGAGCTATTGGAGTGCATGGGCGTAAAGGTGGAGCGTCTGGGTGGCGACAGCTACGCCTTCACGGCTGCCGACATCAACCTCGACTACCTGCGTAGCGAGGACTACCACCGCCGCTGTCGCCGTCTGCGTGGTTCGGTGATGATGATCGGCCCGCTGCTGGCACGCTTTGGCGTGGGTTATATGCCCAAGCCCGGTGGCGACAAGATCGGCCGCCGACGTCTGGACACCCACTTCCTCGGATTCCAGAAGCTGGGTGCAACATTTAACTTCGACCAGGCCGAGGAGTTTTTCTCTGTCGAGGCCAAGCAACTCAAGGGATGTTATATGCTTCTGGATGAGGCTTCGGTTACGGGCACAGCCAACATCGTGATGGCTGCCGTGATGGCCGAGGGCACCACGACGATCTACAACGCCGCCTGCGAGCCCTACCTGCAGCAGCTCTGCAAGATGCTCAACCGCATGGGCGCAAAGATTTCTGGTATAGCATCCAACCTGCTCACCATCGAGGGTGTGAAGGAGCTGGGCGGCACGGAGCATACGCTTCTGCCCGATATGATCGAGGTGGGCAGCTTCATCGGTATGGCCGCTATGACGCAGTCCGAGCTTACGATCAAGAACGTGTCGTACGAGAATCTGGGTATCATCCCCTCGCAGTTTGCTCGTCTGGGCATACAGTTCGAGCAGCGTGGTGACGACATCTTCATCCCGCAGCAGGATCACTACGCCATCGAGAGCTTTATCGACGGCTCGATTATGACCATCGCCGATGCCCCATGGCCAGGCCTCACGCCCGACCTTCTGTCGATATTCCTCGTTGTGGCAACGCAGGCCAAGGGCGCTGTGCTGATTCATCAGAAGATGTTCGAGAGCCGACTCTTCTTCGTGGATAAACTCATCGATATGGGAGCACAGATTATCCTGTGCGATCCCCACCGCGCAACGGTCATTGGCCACGACCACCGTCTGCGCCTGCGCGCCACGAAGATGACCTCGCCCGATATTCGTGCGGGTGTGGCTCTGCTCATTGCGGCCATGAGTGCCGAGGGAACGAGCATCATACAGAACATCGAGCAGATTGACCGCGGATATAAGGATATTGACGGCCGACTGAACGCCCTGGGCGCAAAGATCACCCGACTGGAGGAGTAAAACTTAAAAGAATAGAGAGATGATTATCACTACTACAAGCAACATCGAGGGTGCTCATATTGAGGAGTACCTGCAGTTAGTGTCGGTCAATGTTGTGATCGGAACAAACTTTTTCTCTGACTGGATGGCGTCGATAACCGACATCTTCGGTGGCACATCGAGCACCTATCAGCGCAAGTTGGACAGTGTATATGAGGAGGCCGTAAAGCGCATGGAAAAGAAGGCTTCGAAGCTCGGTGCCGATGCCGTAGTGGGTCTGAAGATGGACTTTGGCGAGGTGTCGGGCAAGGAGAAGAGTATGTTTATGGTTTCGGCCGTAGGCACCGCCGTAAAATTGAGAAAATAATAAAACCCATACTACTATGAGAAAGATTTTTACAGTCGTGGCCGCCCTTATGCTTTGTGCTACGGCGTCAGCGCAGGAGTTTCGTTCGGCTATTTCGAACGTTCCGGGTAACGAGTACCCCAAGGTATCAAACGATATGCGTGCCATTGTACGCTACACCTCAAAGACCGCACAGAAGGTACAGGTGCAGGGTGGCGACGGCTTTGCCGCAAAGCCCGTCGATATGGTCAATGACGGTCAGGGCAACTGGAGCGTGGAGCTGAGTGGCCTTACTCCTGGCTTCCACTACTACTGGTTCCTTGTGGATGGCGTGCAGGTGAACGACCCCGCCAGCGTGGCATACTTCGGCTACAGCCGTCCCACAAGCGGTATCTATGCCGCCTACCCTGGTGAGGATTATATGGATGCCAAGGATGTTCCGCACGGCGTAGTGCGCGAGCAGTGGTATAAGTCAAGCGTTACAGGTCTGTGGCGCAGAGCCTACATCTACACTCCTGCGGGCTATGATGAGGGCAAGGACAAGTATCCCGTATTCTACCTGCTTCACGGCATGGG
>JAFOXS010000105.1 GCA_017391665.1 Alistipes sp.
CCGCAACAAGTGTCGCCGAATCGGCCGTATTGATCTCTACACGCCCAGGTACGGCACTCTCCTGCTTCGACGCTACAACAGCTTGCTGCGTAGGTTTTTCGGAAAAGATAATATAGCGCAGAAGCTGCTCTGCCACCTCGTCGCTTATCACATAGCAGCGGCGCAGATGCTCCTCGTCGAATATTCCGCCACTCGCATCACGATAGCGCACAACGACCTCGGCCTGACGCTCGGAGAGTCCCCAGCGGGTAAGATATGCAACCGAAGCGGTATCAATTAGAAAAGGCTCGTCAGGCGTAGTGACTTCTCTGTGAGATTGCTCCTTTGAAACAGGTGATTTTGAGGCCGTAACGACTGATTCATCTACTGGTCGTGCCGCCACACTGTCGGCAATGGAAATATATGGTTCCAACTGCTCATAGAGCGAGTCGGTCATGCCCGTAACCTGTGCCAGATCCTCCTTTATGCGATAGACCTTGCCATAGCTGCGCCAGCGGACAATACCAACGGCCACATCGGTCGGCACTCCCTTTTGACGCATGGTGAGATAATCATCCGCATTGGGATCGAAACTCTGCAATGGCGCTGCGGTCTGCACCTGAGCAGCCTCCTCGGTCAGGAACTCTGGCGCGAGCATATGCTCGGCAAGCAGGAATATTGCCAGCACAATAAGGAGCAATGACAACATCACCACCATACCGCGACGCTGATGTGATGAGAAGAGTTCCATAGAAAAGTTTTTACGGTGATACGTTTACCACTCGGCACGTGGCGAGAGCCACAACTTGCGATAACGGCGTGATGGGGACTCTATCCTTTCGCCCAGACCATACTCCTCCCAGCGCTCATCCACCAAACGGATAGCCTCGGTCGACGACATCACCACATTGGGAAAACGCTTGGGGTTTGCACCTACGCCAGGATGCTTGCTGCGGGCATCAAGCAGAAGCTCTCCGCCATTGAGTCGAACAACATCACGACGCGGATCGCTATTGGCCATAGCCAGCCACAGCAGATCGTTAGGGGTCATTACGCCTGCAGCCTGATAATCAAACAGAGCCACATATTTCACTCCACGGATATTATTATGCTCAAGATATGCCTCGACATCCACCTCCACGGGACGGCTCTCCTCGGCATGCAGAATGAGCAGACCATACTCCTCAGTAAATCGGGTGTCAAACAACGCCACACCACCCTTAGGCTCGGCAGTACGGGGAACAGCGATAGGTTCAACCTCGGAGTAGGGATCAATCCCTGTAAGGTCGAAAGCCAGCTTGCCGCCAAAGCCGCACGTTGCCGTTGCATGATCCAGCACATCGAGAATACCCTCCGCACGAATAACCTGACGCTCCACATCGGCTCGGCGCAGCAGACGACCCAGCATAACAAAATCACGTATATTGTGCTCGGCCGAAGCCACTATCATATACTTATTGAACATCATCTGTCCGGCACCCCACATCGACTGCGCAACCTTATGAGTCTGACCCATATAGCGACTCTCGACCGATATCACTGCAAGGTTATGTGCCGTACCCTCGATGGGCATCCACAAATCGCGAACCTCGGGCTGCACGGCAAGACGAATCGGCGCAAGGAAGATACGCTCGGTAGCCTCGGCAATATAGG
>JAFOXS010000168.1 GCA_017391665.1 Alistipes sp.
TGCTCGGCCTGCATATGCCACATCATATGAGAGAAAAATTCGCGTTCACCCACGCAACGGAAGCCGACCGAAGAGTATAACGTTTGAGCCCTTGTATTATTGGACTCAACAATCAGCCCCACTCGCTCATATCCCTGCCGAAAAGCCTCATCACATAGCGCAGAGATCAGCCTGCGGCCGATGCCCATACCTCGAAATTCGGGCTTCACTCCCACCGAGTCGAGATAATATTCGCCAGCCTCGGTCTCGTTGGCAACCGAGGGACGAAAGCCCACACAACGCTCAATAATGGCAAAAGTATTTGCTCTCAGCTCCTCCAATTGAGCGCCATCGTAGCCCACTATGGCACCCACCGTAGCGCCATCCACTTCGGCAACAAATGCCGACCGCCAACTGTACTGCGTCCGCTCGGCACAGGCAATCTCCTGCAATACCGGCAGATACTCTTTGCCACAGTAGCTGCATAGCGTCTTCTCATCACCTATAGCCATCGCAACGGCCTGGGCTATCACTCCAGCATCATCAGCCGTAGCACGACGAATTATAATATTTGCTTCGGACATAAAGTGCGGTTGGCTTTTATGTTTTATTATTTCGCACATATGCGATAGAGGGCGAAGGTCTTTGCAGGGACAACAGCATCAACAGCATTGCCCGAGGTCTTGATGGGGCTCTGCTGGGGGATGATAGTGTTAGGCGATTCAACCGTATTGTCGAGGTCGTAGTCGCTGCAGTCGAGCGTTGTAACCTGCGCCACATCACCCACTTTGCGCACGCCATCCAAAACTATATGTACTGGTAGTGGCTCTGCCGAGGTGTTTACCACCTTCACAATCCACTCCTCAGCCACTGCATCCCACGTAGCACTTGCAAACAGTCCATCCTCACCCGCGGGTGTGCGCTGCATCTGCAGAGGCACGACATGTGTACCACGGTTGCGGGCATACATCTGCTGCACATAGTAACTCACCGAGCGAGCCACACGCAGATTGTCAAACCAGATCAGATCGGGACGCCACTGCCATCCCTTGACGTGTGCGAACAAGGGGGCATATGCAGTCATATGAACAATGTCGGCATTGCGCTCGAGCGTAGTCATAAAGGCAGCCTCGTAGATCGAAGCTCCTGCGTGGTTCCACTTCTTGCCCGTATCGTGGCAAGCATACTCGCCGGCAAAGACCTTCGGTCCTGTGCGGGGATAGTCGTCGTAGCGATACATGCTCTTGCGGAACCAATCAACGGGACGGTAATAGTGCTCATCCACAAGGTCGGCACCCTGCTCGCGCATTGCAGCCCAGCCCAGATCGAAGTTTTCGCCCTCCGAATCGGGACCCGACGATCCGATGATCACAATCTCGGGGTGCGCCTTGCGCATAGCCTCAACGAAGAACTTCAGACGCTCGAAATAGAACTCGCCCCACTGCTCATTGCCGATGGCAAGATACTTCATGTTAAACGGTTCAGGGTGTCCCATCTCGGCACGCACCTTACCCCAAGGGGTAGTAACGTCGCCATTGGCAAACTCCACCAGATCAATGCAATCGTCAATAAAGGGCTTCAACGCCTCAGCCGTAGCAGGCACATGGGCACTCTCCTGCTCCCAGTTCTGGAACTGGCACGCCATACCCACATTTAGCACGGGCAGAGGCTCAGCACCAATCTGCTCGGCAAGTAGGAAATACTCGAAAAATCCGAGGCCTCCCGACTGGAAATAATCGGGCGCGAAACGGTAGTTGAAAGTATATTCCCAGCGGTTCTCATTCAGCGGACGGTTTTCCACCGCGCCGACCGTATTCTTCCACTGGTAGCGAGTCTCAATGTCAGCACCCTCGACAATGCAACCGCCCGGAAAGCGGAATACTCCCGGGCGCAGGTCATACAACGCCTGCACCAAATCGCGACGAAGGCCATTCTTCTCGCCCATCCATGTATCTACGGGAAAGAGCGATACGTGCTCCAGATCGACTGTAGCCTTGCCATTGGTCTGTCCACGCTCATCGGTAAGAAACAGACGCAACTGCGCATTATCAATTGTCAGCGGCGAGCGCATCACCACCTCATACTTCTTCCACTCGCGTGAGTCAACGATCAGCCTCTGCTGCGCAAACTCCTGATGCTCATTCTGCGACGACTGGTCGATAAACTGCACCAGCAGCATCGCCTTACCTCCCTCAGGCACACGTGCCCACACAGAGAAACGGTACTCGGCATCACGCTTAAGGCCAATACCGAAGAAACCCTCATTCTGCAAGCCTGTCCACTTGGCAGCGTGGCCACTGCTACCCAGACGTACATAGTGCGGATTACGCTCAAAGGGACCATCATTACGTAGCTCCACATTGCCAAACACACTCCATCCCATATAATGGTCGGGGCGGAACTCGAAAGAGCGGTTCTTCACAAGTTCGGCATATATACCGCCATCGGCTGCGTAGTTGATATCCTCAAAGAAGAGTCCCCACATCGTGGGCTCGATAGCGGCTCCGCGCGCCTTTGCATTCAGTTTTATCTGCACGGGCTCGGCAGCCCACAGTGCTCCCACGCTTAAAAGCGCAACAACGAGAGTGATTAATCTCTTATTCATATGTTTTTATTTTATTATTTTCGACAATACAAAGCCCGTTAGGAAGATCGCCAGCGTGCCCAGCACAATGGTCAGATAGGTATGCAGTGGCGCAAGGAAACTCATCCACGCAATGACGGCCAGTCCCACCGCAACGGCTATGACCACATTCGTGCGCTTGATTGTATGACTTACCAAACCCAGCAGGAACAGACCCAACATACCGCCACTGAATATTGACGCCAGTTTCCACCACGCATCCAGCACGCCGTCAATCTGCATCATCAGCAAACCCACCATAACACCCAGAGCGCCCACGGCAAACGAAGCCGCATAGAGAACCACCATCTCCTGACGGGGCGTAGCCGAGCGCCTGCGCAATTTCTTGTAGAAATCGGTCAGCACGATTGTGGCCGAAGAGTTAATGCTCGTTGAGATGGTACTCATGCCTGCTGAGAAGAGCGATGCAATGACCAGACCCGTCACACCTGCAGGCAGACCATGCACAATGAAATAGGGGAATACCTTATCGCCCACAACCCCATCGGGCAGCAGATCGGGCTGCGCCGTATAGAAAGAGAATAGTGCCGTGCCGATATATACAAACACAAACGATACGGGGATATACAATAAACTGCCAAACATCGTCGAGCGCACGGCCTCGGCCGTCGATCGGGCGGTCATATAACGCTGTACGTAGTTCTGGTCTATGCCGTAGTTCTGCATATTGGTGAAGAGGCCATACACGAGCACCACCCAGAACGTTGGCTCACGCAGCGTGAGCGAGAGGCTACCCAGCGACATCTTTCCATTTGCGGCGGCAATCTCAAAGAGTTGCGCGGGTCCCTCGGGCATATCGAATGTAAGCAGCGCGGCACATACAACGGCTCCAAGAATCAGGATTATTCCCTGAATGGCATCACACCACATCACGGCTGCAATACCTCCTACGAGCGAATAGAGAAGCGTCAGCACACCCGTTGCGATGATTACCGTAGCCACATCCCAGCCAAACATCGTATTGAGCGATATGGCAAGCAACAAAAGTATAGAGCCCACACGGGCAAGTTGCGTCAAAAGATAGCATAGAGCAACGTATGCTCGTGCCCAATAACCGAACTTAAGCTCCAGATAGTGGTATGCCGAGACACTCTCCATGTTGCGGTAGAGCGGTATAAATACCTTTGCGGCAAGCCACGTGGCAAGAGGGATGGAGAGGCTGAAGACCAACTGATTCCAATTACCTACATACGATCCGCCGGGCAGACCGAGGAATGAAATGCTACTCACGAAGGTTGCAAAGATCGACATTCCCACCACCCACGAGGGCAACTGCCCCTTGGCGGCGGTAAAGGCTGATGCATCCTCGCGGCTCTTAAAAAAGAAACTGCAACCAAACAACGCCACACCTCCCACAAAGAGGAAAAATATAATATAATCCAGTAGGGTTAGTTCCATATCCTATCTTTAACTTTACTCCATCACCTCAACATAAAACGATACGGGACGAAACCCATCGTTGCACGAGAGCATAGCCGAGTGCGGATCACGCATCCAGCCATCGAAGAAATTGCCGCCACCCTCCGAGAGTTCCTTTACAAAGGGCAGCATGGTCTCCCAGGCACTCTGGCACATCCCCTCGGGCCTCTGACAATTCTCCACCACAAAGGTCTGCCCCAGGCGCATATCGCAGGCGTTCTGGATGGGATTCTCATACTCGGCCATCAAATCCTCGTAGCGAGCCATGCGCTTGACGGTAATTTTCACTCGTTTCATCATTGCAAAGGGTTGGTAATACAAATATATGAATTTTATTCGTTTTAATCCAATTCATCCGCTTGCAACTACCCAAACCTCGGCCCGCACAACGCCTAAATAGTAAAAAGTTTCGGTTTTTGGCCATTTGTTGGAGGATAATTCCTAACTTTGAGGGAGCATATCGCCGTATGGCTGCGAATTTGGAATAAAAAACTCAAAAATAAGATCACTATGAAACGACTTTTAGGAAATGTCACCATCATCACTGGTGGCGGTAAGGGTATCGGCTACGGTTTGGCCGAGGCATTTGCAGAGCAGGGATCTAACCTTGTAATCACGGGACGCACCGAGTCACGCCTTGTGGCAGCGAAGGAGAAGCTGGAGCAGGCATACGGCATCGAGGTGCTGCCCATCGTGGCCGATGGTGCCGACGAGCAGGCAATCAAGAACGTTGTAGCCAAGACAATAGAAAAGTTTGGCAAGATCAACACGCTGGTTAACAACGCTCAGGTATCGAAGTCGGGTACTCCGCTCGTTGAGCATACGAAGGAGGATTTCGACCTGGCCATCTACTCGGGTCTCTATGCGGCATTCTTCTATATGCGCGAGTGCTTCCCCTATCTGAAGGAGAGCAAGGGTTCGGTTATCAACTTTGCATCGGGTGCAGGTCTGTTTGGTAAGCTCGGACAGTCCTCATACGCTGCAGCAAAGGAGGGTATCCGCGGTATGTCGCGCGTGGCAGCAGCCGAGTGGGGTCCCGATGGTGTGCGTGTAAATGTAGTATGCCCGCTGGCTATGACCGAGAGCCTTCAGCAGTGGAAGGAGAACTATCCCGAACTCTTCCAGAAGACCATCCAGGGTATTCCTTTGGGACGCTTCGCCGATCCCAAGCAGGACATTGGCCGTGTATGCGTATTCCTCGCCTCGGACGACGCCTCATACGTTACGGGCGAGACAATCACTCTGCAGGGCGGCAGCGGTCTTAGACCATAATAATTTATCCCAAACATAGAGAATAATGAAACTCCGAAATCTGTTTTTCGTTGCAGCGGCGTTGTTTATGGCGGCGTGCTCATCGAAGCCTCAACTTATATCTTACATCGACCCCAAGATTGGAACGGGTGACCACGGACACGTTTTTGTGGGTGCCAATGTTCCCTTCGGTATGGTGCAGGTGGGCCCTACCAGCATTCCGCAGGAGTGGGATTGGTGCTCGGGCTACCACGCCAGCGACTCAACGCTGATCGGCTTCTCGCATACACACCTCTCGGGTACGGGTATCGGCGATCTGTTTGATGTCACCGTTATGCCCGTCGTGGGCGATGTTACCTACTCGCGTGGTGATGGCGTCAATCCCGCAAGTGGTATGTGGTCATTTGCCGACCGATCGAAGGAGGTGGCTCGTCCGGGCTACTACTCGGTGCCCGTCGTGCGTTACGGTGTCTTGGCCGAGATGAGTGCCACATCGCGTGTGGGATACCACCGCTACACCTTCCCTGCAAGTCAGGAGGCGGCGCTGGTCATCGACCTGAAGAATGGCGGCTGCTGGGATAGCGTCACTGAGAGCCA
>JAFOXS010000231.1 GCA_017391665.1 Alistipes sp.
ATGGAGATCCTAAGATTAACTACTCAAACTATGATAATTTAGATCAAATATGGAGCAATCTATATTATAATGAAGGTTCATACTCATCGCTTGAGGTTCGCATGTATGACGAAGAAGGCAATTACGAGAACAAAACCATAGATATTGCTAAAGCCTCTTACGAGGAGAACCCCGTAGCACATAGTAGTGTGTTGGATATTGATGCAACGTATGGTGCCGAGGGTAAAAAGATTGGATATCTGTCATATCTCTCTTTTGACAGTGATTTCGATCAGGATCTGATTGATGCTATTTCCGATCTCTCTTCACAAGGCGTAACCGATATGATTCTTGATTTACGTATCAATATGGGTGGCAACGTTGCTTCTAGTCGCCTTTTGGCAAGTATGCTACTTGATGCGAGTCACAACGGTGCACTCTATGCGACTTTGCAATATAACCCTAACAATACATTGTATTTCGATAAAAATACTGGAAAATACTCTAAGCGATCTGATACCGAAATTCGCCTCGAAAAGACTTCGACGAATCTTGGTGTTAAAAAATTATGGGTTATTGGTTCCGAGTTTACTGCTTCTGCAAGTGAGATGTTGATCGTAGGTCTGCGCAGTATTGGTATTGATGTTGAGTTAATTGGAAAAGTTACCGAGGGTAAAGATTGCGGTATGGAGGTAAACGAGAAGAAGATTGGCTCAACTAACTATACCTTTATGCCTATCAACTTTATGAACATTGCCTTGGGTGCTGATGGTAATCCTATTGATTACCAGAATGGTATTACGCCCGATGTTGATTTCGATAAATACTATACAGACCAATCCATAAACAGCGATTTACGCAAATCGTGTGGAAAGTATCCCATTCCTGAAGCGGACTGGGGTAAATATCAGGGTGATATCGCTCTCGAGGAGGCTATAATGCGTATTTGTGGCAAGTCTCTCTTTACTTCATCTACAAAAGCTTCTGCGCCTCGTCACGCTGCAACGCGTGCGGGAGGAGAGATGCTAATGAGAGATAATATTTCCATTTCAACATTCAGCCCCCTTAAGAATGGTATGTATATTCACGCCAATGACTTAGAGACGCTCAACAACTAAACAACCCACTATGCACAAACACCTGATTTCACTCATTGCCCTGCTGTTGATGCTTCCCTCGCTATGCGGAGCGCAGGGGACAGCCACGCCCTACACCATCAACCATGGGCCCTATCTGCAGGGTCTGACATACGATGGCGTGATCGTGTGCTTCACCACTTCGCACAAAGGATTCTCGGGTGTGGAGATACGCGAAAAGGGGAGCCAGGAGGTGCACCTGTGTCGCACATCGAAGGATGGATTGTTTGAGGCGGACAACACGCTCAACTCGATCTCTATCGAGGGTCTGAAGCCCGCCACCGAGTATGAGTACCGCATCATCTCGAAGCAGATGCTTTCGTTCGAACCCTACAAGGTGGTCTTCGGCGAGGAGATCGCGAGCGACTGGTACGCCTTTCGCACCTTCGATCCCAAGGCCGAGGAGGTGACCTTCGTTGTGGCAAACGACATACACGACGACGCACGGAAGTGCTCTGACCTACTCGATCTGATGCCTATGGATGAGGCCGAGATGGTCTTCTACAATGGCGACATTATGAGTCACTACTCGCGTGAGGGTCAGCCCTTTACAAGTTTTATAGATGTTTCGGTAGAAAAGTTCGCTCGTCATAAACCCTTTGCCGTGGTGCGTGGCAACCACGAGACGCGTGGCCATCTGGCTCGCGACTATGGCAATTACATACACAACACCCGCGAGGGTCGCTACTACGGTGTCTATTACTTCGGCACAACGGCCGTTGTGATGCTCGACTGTGGCGAGGATAAGGACGACGAGCACCCCGTATATGCCGGTCTGGTCGATTTCGACCGCTACCGCGCCGAGCAGGCCGAGTGGCTTAAGGAGGTTGTGCGCAGCAAGGAGTTTCGTCGTGCCGAGCGCCGCATCGTCATCGTGCACATTCCGCCCACGGTGGAGCGCATGGCTGAGGTGGAGCAGAACGCAAAACTTGTGCCCGACCTTATGACATGGCGAGGCAATGCCCATCTGGGCGAGTTGCTGCTGCCTATTCTGAACAAGGCCGACATCGACGTTATGTTCTCGGCACACCTGCACTCGCACGTGGTGTTCCCCGAGCAGGAGGGTGTGGTGGAGTTTCCCATCATCGCCAACGACAATGTGAGCGCCATGCTGGTGCGCTCGTCGGAGAAGGGTGTATATGTGAAAATTGTCAATCGCGAGGGTAAGACAACACTCGAACAGACCTATTAAGACAACTTATGGCACATTTGGGAGTGTCCCAAATGACCAATAATTACTATCTTTGTCGCCACAAATGTGGTCGCAAAGTGCGACAAGGAGCAAAAAGTAGCAAAAAAGGAATAAAACTTACGATATGGAGTTATCGCAACAAAGCATAGACGCGTTACGCTCACTGGTTGAGTCTGCACCACAGAAGATGGTGGTACTCTCTCACACCAACCCCGATGGCGATGCCGTAGGCTCGTCGATAGCGTGGGCCGAGGCACTGCGCCAGCGAGGTCACTCGGTGACGTGCATCGTGCCCAACAAGTACCCCTACTATCTGGATTGGATGACGGGCATTCGCGACATTGTAATCTACAAGAACGAGGCCGACAGGGCTACCTCTCTTATTGCCGAGGCTGATGCAATCTTCTGCCTCGACTTCCACACCCTCTCGCGCCTGGATGCGCTGGGCGATGTGGTGGAGAAGAACACCACGGCACGACGTGTGCTCATTGATCACCATCTCAACCCCTCGTCCTCGTTCGACATTATCTTCTCGCATCCCGAGGCATCGAGCACCTCATACCTTGTATGCAAACTCATCGAGGCAGTGTGGGGCGCCGAGAGTATTACCGCAGCGCAGGCCGAGGTGATATATGTGGGTATGATGACCGACACGGGTAACTTCTCATTCTCGAACCTTACACCCGATCTGTACCGTACCCTTGCCGTGCTGTCGGCTACGGGCATAGATATTCCTACGATATATAATAATGTATATAACTCCTTCACCGAGGGTCGTGCCCGACTGTTCGGTTATGTGATCAACCGCAAGATGAAATTCCTGCGCAAGGGCACCGTGTCACATATGTCGCTTACCGAGGATGAGATGCGTCGCTTCTGGTTCCAGCAGGGCGACAGCGAGGGCTTTGTTAACTACCCGCTCACGGTGAAGAAGATGCGTATGTCGGCTATCTTCATCGAGCACTCGGACTTCATCCGCGTGTCGCTGCGCTCGCGTGGCAAGGTGGATGTCAACCTCTTTGCGGCACGTTACTTCGAGGGTGGTGGCCACAAGAACGCCGCTGGCGGCAAGTCATTCGTCTCGATGGAGGAGACCATAGCCCGCTTCGAGGCTGCCGTTGAGGAGTACGCCTCGGAAGGATTGGTGTAAAAGAGGAACGAGAAAACAGACTACCTTTGGTTGTGCACCCTCTTTAACACAAAAAGGTACAGAAGCAAAATAACATACTACCAATTATGATGAAAACCTACCTGCGACTGCTGGGCTTCGCTTCGCCCCTGGGTCGCTACGCTATACCTTACTTTTTCTACTCGGTGTTGCACGCCATATTCAACACCTTCACCTACACGATGATCATCCCCATCATCGGCACACTCTTCGACGAGGGCTATGTCTTTGAGCCCGTCTATGAGTTTCCTGCTGTTGAGTTCAACATCGAGACTCTAAACAGTGTGCTGAACTATGTCTATACGCAGATTTTCGGTGCGGAGTATAGCATAACGCATCTGCTGGGTCTGCTGGCGGCGATTCTTATCCTGTCGAATGTGTTGAGCAACCTGTTCCGCTACCTGGGTTCGATGACCGTCGAGGTGATGCGTACCCGCACGCTGCAGCGTATGCGCAACGAGATGTTCGAGCGCACCATGGGTATGAACGTCGGCTACTTCAGCGATCAGCGCAAGGGCGATATCATGTCGAAGATTACGTCCGATGTGATGATCGTGCAGTTCTGCATCACCAACACCCTGCAGGTTGCCTTCCGTGAGCCTTTCCTTATCTTCGGTTATGTGGCGCTGATGGTCGGCATCTCGTGGCAGCTTACGGTCTTCTCTATCCTCTATCTGCCCGTTGTGGGTCTATTGATTGGCTCAATTGTGAAGCGTCTGCGCCACCCCGCACAGCGTGGTCAGGAGCGTATGGGCGATATGGTGAGCGTTATGGAGGAGTCGCTCTCGGGAGTGAAGACTATGAAGAGCTACAACGCCTTCGACTATATATGTGGTAAGTTCCGCTCAATAAATGCCGAGATGTCGGGCATCCTCATCTCGATGGCTCGCAAGCAGCAGCTGGCATCGCCCATGAGTGAGTTCCTCGGTATTACGGCTATCTCGGTGGTGCTGGTATTTGGTGGCTCACTGGTGCAGAGTGGTGCGCTGATGGCTTCGGGTTTTGTGGCTTATATTGCAGCCTTCTCGCAGCTCACACGCCCCTTGCGTTCGTTCATCGACCAGTTTGCCAATATCAATCAGGGTATTGCCGCCGGTGAGCGTGTATTCTCGATTATCGATGCCGAGAGTGCCGTGAAGGATAAGGCCGACGCCGTGGAGCTCAAGGAGTTCAAGGATAAGATCGAGTTCCGCTCTATCGGCTTCCGCTATGATGAGTCACGCAAGATTCTGCACGACATATCGTTCGAGGTTCGCAAGGGCGAGACCGTAGCGCTGGTGGGTCCCTCGGGAGGTGGTAAATCGACACTGAGCGAGTTTATCCCCCGCTTCTACGATGTCGAGAGCGGCGAGGTATATATCGATGGCCGTCCCATTGCCGACTACACGCAGGAGAGCCTGCGCGAGCATATGGGCATCGTGTCGCAGGAGACTACGCTCTTCAACGACACCATCCGCAACAACATCGCTATGGGTCGCGAAGATGCCACGCTGGAGCAGATCATCGCCGCGGCGAAGGTTGCCAACGCCCACGACTTCATCATGCAGAGCGAGAAGGGCTACGACACCAATATCGGCGACCGAGGCACGAAGCTTTCGGGTGGTCAGCGTCAGCGCCTGAGCATTGCACGTGCCGTGCTGCGCAATCCCGAGATTTTGATCCTCGACGAGGCTACGTCGGCTCTCGACACCGAGAGCGAGAAGCTGGTTCAGGAGGCTCTCACAACGCTTCTGGAGGGTCGCACATCGGTGGTTATTGCACACCGTCTCTCGACGATTCACAATGCCGACCGCATCATCGTAATCGACCAGGGTCGCATAGCCGAGCAGGGCACACACTCCGAGCTTGTTGCCAAGGGTGGTATTTATGCTCACCTTATTGAGATGCAGTCGCTGGCGTAAGAGAGATAGGTGATATAAGTGTTATAGGTGTAATAACTGCGCCTATGCCTATTATACCTATTACCCTTATTACACTTATATATACTAAAATAGCCTGTCCTTGTGGGGAACAGGCTATTTTATTTGCGGGCATCGACAAAGTCAATGCAAAACAGGCGTAACGCCTGCGTCAGCCTATCCCGCACTGCGAAAGTTTGTGGATGAAGGGCGACGCGCAGGCGGAGGGTTAAGAAACGGAGACCTTTTCACGAAGTAAAAGTGCGAATGCATCCGTTTTACCGACGACAAGCGGCGACCCCACAAATTTCGCCTTGCGGCACATTTGGGCTCCACCTTTTGGGTGACAAAAGGTGGATACCTCTTTCAAGAGGTAAGTTATACTCTAAAAGTTAGAGATTCCCATCGCCTTGCTACGCAAGTCGGGGAATGACGTGATTTTATAATCATATATATAAAAAAAAGCCTGCCCCAATCGAGGCAGGCTTTTTTTATTTGCGAGTATTACTGAGGCACTTCAAAGGCCTCATAAAACAGGTGTTACTTCCTGAGGCATTGTCAAAGTCCTCATAAAACACCCGTTACGGGTGTTACCAGATGATTACACGCTCCTGCTCGGGCAGGAACATAGCACCATCGGTGATGCCGAATGCCTTGTGGAAGGTGTCGATGTTACGCAGTGTCACATTCACACGGTTCTTGCCGAGTGAGTGCTCGTCGGTCTTGGTGCGGCGGATAACCTCCTCGTCACGCATCGTCTGTGCCCAGATCGTTGCATAAGAGAGGTAGAAACGCTGCTCGGCAGTGAGGCCATCCACGGGCTCGGGGTGCTGACCGCCGAATGAGTTCTGCATAGCGGTGTAAGATACACGCAGACCACCCTGATCGGCAATATTCTCACCGAGCGAGAACTCACCATTAGCGTAGAGTGCAGGCTGATCACCCTGTGCGGGCATAATGAGAACCTTATTGAACTGATCCACCAGGATGTCGGTGCGCTGCTTGAACGCTACAGCATCCTCATCGGTCCACCAGTTGCTCATGTTACCCTCCTTGTCGAACTGACGACCCTGATCGTCGAAGCCGTGGGTCATCTCGTGGCCGATAACCACGCCGATAGCACCATAGTTCACGGCATCGTCAGCAGCCGAGTTGTAGAAGGGAGGCTGAAGGATAGCTGCGGGGAAGCAGATCTCGTTGGTTGTGGGGTTGTAGTATGCGTTCACGGTCTGGGGTGTCATATGCCACTCGTCACGATCAACCTCCTTGCCCAGGTCGGCAATGTTATCCTCGGTGTACCAGATGTTGGCACGCTTGATATTGTCCCAGTATGAGAGCTTGGGGTCGATGCGAAGCGATGAGTAATCCTTCCACTTGTCGGGGTAGCCGATCTTCACGGTGAAGGTGTTGAGTTTCTCGTGTGCCTTGGCCTTGGTCTCGGCTGACATCCACTCCAGAGCGTCGATATGCTGACCGAGTGCTGTCTGAAGGTTCTTCACGATACCCTGCATACGCACCTTGTCGCTCTCGGGGAAGTACTTCTTAACATAGAGCTCACCCACAGCCTCACCCAGGATGCGGTTGGGCACAGCCATAGCACGCTTCCAGCGGGGACGCATCTCCTCCTGACCTGACATCTGACGGCCGAAGAAGTCGAAGTATGCAGCGTAGAGCTCATCGCCCGAGTAACCTGCGGCGCTTGACATCACGCTGGCTACGAGATATGCCTTCACGGTCTCGATATCCTCCTTCTCAAAGAGAGAGAATACGCGATCCAGCACCTCGGGCTGACCTACGGCAATCTTGTCGAATGAGCCGATGCCCATCTCCGAGAAGTATGCTGCCCAGTCGAACGCAGAGTAACGCTTTGTGAACTCCTCGCGGGTCATGGGGTTGTAGTTGGCCGTTACGTCACGCAGCTCAACATTTGAGCGGAATGCCTCGGCCATCTTGGTCTCCATAGCAAGCACAGCCTGAGCCTTTTCTGCGGCGTCACCCCAGCCCAGCATGGTGAATGCCTTGGTGAGCCACTGAACGTAGCCCTCACGCTTTGCGGCGTTCTCCTTCTCGAGATAGTAGTCACGGTTGCCCAGACCCAGACCCGACTGGTCGATGTTGAGGATGTTGATCTTTGAGTTCATCAGGTCGGCACCTACATACAAACCAAACAGGGGGCTGCCAGCCGCCTCGTGGATACGAGCCACAGCGATAGAGAGCTCCTGAGCATTCGTAAGAGCCATAATCTGATCAACATCACGCTTCACAGGTGCTACGCCCTCATTGTTAAGACGTACCGAATCCAGACCCATAGTGTAGAGGTCGGCAATCTTCTGCTCGACGGTGCCTACCTCAGCCTTGCTCTCGAGCATAGCCGAGAAGAGGTCGTTGATTTGCAACTCATTGTTCTTTGCCAGCACCTCGAATACGCCATAGCGTGAGTACTCGGGCGTCAGAGGGTTGGCCTTCTGCCAGCCACCTGTGGCGTACTGATAGAAATCCTCGTTGAGAGCTATTGTCTCATCGAAGTTGGCACGGTCGATGGCGGGTACGGTCTCGGCCGGCTTCTGATTACAACTTGCCATAATAGCAACAGTTGAGATGGTTAATAAAATCTTTTTCATTTTTTTATTCTGTTTTGTAGTATCGCTTTGAATACTTTTTTTGGGGTGTCAGCGCTCCATAACCCTGTCGGGGCACGAGCGGAAACCATCGACACGAATCGTTCCGTCAGCCTCAACCTCGACGATGGCGTATGCCGATGTGGGTGCGGCCTGCTCGATCATACCCTGCAGGGTGAGATAGTGTATGCCACGGCGGAAGCTGTAATGGCCCGGGTGATGGTGTCCCTGAAAGACTGCCAGCACCTGCTTGTGCTGCTCGAGCACGGCTACCACCTCCTCGGCATTGCCTACGCAGAGATCCTTGCTTACATCAGAGAACGAGTCCAGCATCTGATGCAGGAATACAAGCGTCGGCTCGTCGGCGTGGCGCGTAAGCTCCTTATCGAGCCACTCGATCTGCTCCTTGGGGATGTAGGCCTTGCGCCAGTCGAAGTTGCCTCGCGCATAGGGCGTGCGATCCTCGTTGAAGTTGGCATCAAGCACAATGCA
>JAFOXS010000177.1 GCA_017391665.1 Alistipes sp.
CTTGCCCTGCAGCACTACCGCTCATTTATGGAGCGCCTGCGCGACTTCCCTGTGCGTGTGGAGTATCTCAACCGCTCGAAGACTGCAAAGCAGACGCGCGAGATTGCTGCCGATCTGGAGGCGGGCAAGATTGATATTCTGATTGGTACTCATAAGATATTGGGTAAACAGATCAAGTTCAAGGATCTGGGTCTGCTCATCATCGACGAGGAGCAGAAGTTTGGCGTTGCTGCCAAGGAGAAACTCACGCAGATGAGTGTGAATGTCGATACGCTCACCCTTACGGCTACACCCATTCCGCGTACGCTGCAGTTTTCTCTTATGGGTTCGCGCGATCTGTCGGTGATTTCGACCGCGCCGCCTAACCGTCAGCCTATTCTTACCGAGTCGCATATCTTCTCCGAGGATATTATCCGCGATGCTATCGAGGAGGAGCTCTCACGAGGCGGACAGGTCTATTTTGTTAATAACCGCGTTGAGGATCTTTTGACCCTGCAGGGGTTGATTACACGCCTCTGCCCGAAGGCGAGGGTCGCCGTAGGACATGGCAAGATGCCATCGGAGCAGTTGGAGAAGTTGATCATGGATTTTATATATGGTGAGTTCGATGTGCTGGTGGCAACAACCATTGTTGAGAGTGGTATCGATATCCCCAATGCCAATACTATTATTATAAATAATGCACACTACTACGGTCTGAGCGATCTGCATCAGCTGCGTGGTCGTGTGGGACGTAGTAATCGCAAGGCTTATTGCTATCTGATAACACCTCCCGAGGAGCTTCTTTCGAGCGACGCACGTCGTCGTCTGCGTGCCATTGAGGAGTTCTCGGATCTGGGCTCGGGATTTAATATTGCCATGCAGGATCTGGATATCCGCGGAGCGGGTAATCTGCTTGGTGCCGAGCAGAGCGGTTTTATTGCCGACATAGGTTTTGAAACGTATCAAAAGATTATGCGTCAGGCTATTGCCGAGTTGCGCGCCGAGGGTCTCGATGTAGAGGGTCTGAGCGACGAGGAGGCACAGACCGTAAAGACCCAGACCTATATCGACGATGCAATAATCGAGATCGATATGCTGGCCGAGTTGCCCGATTCGTATGTGCGTCAGGCAGCCGAGAAGCTTCGCCTGTATCGTGAGTTGGATGCAATACACAAGGAGGAGGATCTTGTGGCCTTCGAGTCGCGCCTTGTCGATCGTTTTGGTGCATTGCCCGAGGCGGCGCGAGAGTTGCTCAATGTCGTACGTCTGCGTTGGGAGGCAGTGCGTCTGGGTATGGAGCGCGTGAAGGTGAAGAATGGATTGATGATTATCCACTTCGTAGGTGAGCAGAATTCGCCCTACTACAAGAGCGACATTTTTATGAATCTGCTGCGTACAATAACCGCGCAGCCCGATCGATTTGTCCTCAAACAACACAATAATCGTCTGGCTATGACCGTTAGAAGAGTAAATAATGTAGCCGAGGCCGTTGCCGTTTTGCGAAACCTATAACTCGAATGAAGATGAATCTGGTAGTGGATATCGGGAATACACTCATTAAGGTGGCTGTGGTGGAAGACGCTGATGTGCTTCTGTCGCAGGCTTTTGCGTCGGTAGAGGAGCTGCCAGTGGCTGCGCTGAAGGAACAGTTCCCTGAACTGCGACACGCTATCGTGGCATCTACTGGAGAGGATACTCTTCGTGTGGCTGAGATATTGCGCCGCGAGGGCCTGCAGGTGCTGGAGATGACCTCGCTTACCCCAACACCTATCGGAAACGATTATCTCACACCCGCAACCCTGGGCGTTGATCGTTTGGCGGCGGCTGTTGCAGCCGTTGAGGTTATGGGATGCAGGGATTGTCTGATTGTTGATTTTGGCACCGCGATTACGATCGATCTGGTGGAGAATGGCACGTTCCGTGGCGGTAATATTTCACCCGGCATGACGACTCGTTTTAGAGCTTTGCATGACTACACCCGTCGCCTGCCCGAGTGCTCGCCCACTGAGCAGATTCTGGAGGTTGGCCGCACCACGCATCAGGCCATCGAGCAGGGCGTAATGCAAGGCATTGTGAATGAAATTGAGGGCTATATTACGGGATTTATGCAGTCGAATGCAAAATTATCGTTAATTTTTACGGGTGGAGATGCAAAATATTTTGTTAAACGAATTAAAAATGCGAAATTTGCCAAATGTGATCTGGTATTTTGCGGATTGAACAGAATTTTAGAGTACAATGCAAGCATTGAAGACGAACGTTTTTAAAACTATTATAGCCATATTATTGCTCCTGCCAATGGGCGCCAAGGCGCAGACATTAGTGAGTAGCGTAAATACATATTCACCCTACTCGATGTACGGCATGGGTGAGTTGACCACCAAGGGAAATGTGATTCAGCGTTCGATGGGTGGTATGGGCATAGCAATGTGGACCAATAACATGGTCAATGTGTTGAACCCCGCAGCATTTGCACTGACTCCCCAGAAGAGTTTTCTCTTCAACTTTGGAATGGAGGGCGGTCATTTCCGCAACAGCCAGACCAAGTATGGCGCTAATAATAGCATTGAAACAGCATACAACACTGTCAATATTCACGACATAGCATTCCAGATGCCTTTGGCGAAGAATCTGGGCTTTGGTTTCAGCCTGACGCCTTACAGCAATGTGGGCTATACGATGTACGGCGACGATCTGTCACAGGATATCGCAGGTAATATTGGTCGCGTAAGCTACGAGTATATGGGCGACGGCGATGTTACGGAGGTGAAGTTCGGTGTGGGCTGGAAGCCTGTCAACAGTGTTGCGGTAGGTGTCTCAGCGATCTATTACTGGGGTAATATTGAGCGCAGCTACGAGACACAGGTTAAGAATATCACCGGTAACGGTTCGTTCTCATCAACGCTGGGTGTTGATACATACGATGTCTCACGCTTTAAGTTGCAGGCAGGTATCATGTGGAACCCGATTTATCGCGACGACCGCATCCTGACTCTCGCGGCCACATACGATTTGGGTGGTCCGATGAAGCCGAAGATGTTCAAGCATGTGTATGTGGACAACGTTCTTAACTCTGTAGTACGTCAGGAGGAGGATAATGCGCTGCCTTTGCGATTGCCTCATCAGGTGGCGGCTGGATTCTTCTACCAGACGTTGAAGGTTCGCTTTGGTGCTGACTATGTATATCAGAACTGGGGTACACAGAATACTGACTTTGCCGAGAGTGGTGGCCCTGGTATAAATGTAGCCTACACCGATACGCATACGATCAAGGCAGGTTTTGAGCTCGTGCCCCGTTATTCGGACGTAGCGCATTATATGAACCGTATGGCTTACCGCGTAGGTGCACGATATGGAGATTATTACCAGACCTTCGGTGGTAGCCGAGTTAAACAATATGCCGTAACTGCGGGTATCGGTTTGCCGATTCGACTGTTTGGCCGCTCGTCGGTGGATTTGGGCTTTGAGTTTGGCATGCGTCGACCCGATAGCGACACGGTGATGATCGGTAACGAGATGGTGGGCATGATTAAGCAGACATATTATAAGATGTCGATTGGCCTTAATCTGTTTGGTGAGGATCGTTGGTTCGTACGTCATAAGTTTGATTAACGACCGAGAAGAGAAATAGGAGAGAAATAAGCATAAAAATTTTTAACTAAACTAATAAACCTCTTAATTACATGAAAAGTTTAAAATTGATTTTGGCCGTTGCTTTTGCTGCGATGAGCTTCTCAGCAATGGCACAGGTGAACTACGATGACGCTCGTTATGCCGTATGGGGCGAGAATGCAGAGCAGCGTAAGAGCAACATGCTTGCAAACCAGTTCCTCAAGGAGTCAGTTGACAACAAGGACTACAAGGCTGCAGCAGGTTACTTGAAGCAGTTGCTTGATCAGGCTCCCAAGGGTGCTCAGGGTATCTACACCAACGGTATCAAGCTCTACAAGACTCTTATCAACACAGCTAAGACTGAGGAGCAGCGTAACGTTTACATCGACTCTTTGCTCTATGTTTACGATGTTCGTTTGCAGGCTTTTGCTAACCACTCTCGTTATGGTAAGGATTATATCCTTGACCGTAAGGCTCGTGAGTACCTCACCTACAAGCCCGAGGATCGTGAGGGTGTTCGCAAGATCTTCACTGAGGCTATCGCTGCTACAGAGGAGAAGACCGGTAAGGCTAACCAGGAGTTGGTAGCTATCTACTTCTCTAACCTCTGCGAGGACTACAAGAACAACCTTGTTGACGCTACAATCGTTATCTCTGAGTACGATCGTTTCTCTCCCTTGTTCGAGGGCGCTGAGGGCGAGGCTGCTGAGTTGAAGAACCAGTTCGACACTGCTTTCGGTGCTTCAGGTGCTGCAAGCTGCGAGAACCTTGAGTCTCTCTTCTCAAAGAAGTTGGCTGAGAAGCCCGAGGATGTTGCTTTGCTCGGTCAGGCTGTATCGCTCATGTCACGTGCACAGTGCAACAGCGACTTCTTCTTCAACACTGCTGAGAAGTTCTACTCATTGAAGCCCTCTTCTGAGACTGCATTGTTCCTTGCACAGGGTTTCCAGGGTCGTAGCGAGTTCGATAAGGCTATGAAGTATTTGAACGAGGCTTTGGCAGCTGAGACTGACAACGCAGAGCGTGCAAAGCTCTACACTCGTATCGGTCTTATCAGCATCCAGACTGGTGATCACTCAAACGCTATGAACGCTGCTAAGGAGATCAAGACTCTTGAGCCTACAAACGGCTATGCTCCCTACATCATGGCGCAGTGCTATGCTGCAACAGCAAGTGGTGACTTCTCTGCACAGGCAGGTTACTGGGCAGCTTACGACACCATGAACCAGGCTATCGAGTTGCTCGGCTCTGAGCCCGCAATTCAGGAGGCTGCAAAGAAGATGGCATCTGCATACCGTGGTTCATTCCCCACAAAGGAGGAGTGCTTCTTCAACGAGGTATCTGCTGGTGCACGTTACACCGTAACCAAGGGCTTTGCAAGCGGTGTGAGCACAACTGTACGTTACAGATAATACGTTGCGATGATTATTCGCATGCTTAGACGATATTTAGCGGTAGCACTCCCTTTTCTGGGGAGTGCTATCTTGCTATTCTCATGTAATAAGCAACCGGCCGTGGTGCAGCCTGTGGCGACCGAAAAGGTGATGACCGAGTATAGTGAAAATATGTCGATCACCATGTCGGAGAACGGTCGCAAATCGTACCATTTTGAGACCCCTCTTATCGAGGGTTATGGCACGGCGCACGATCCCTATCGTGAGTTCCGCAAGGGTGTGAAAATTACCATCTTTGATGAGGATACTGGAGCCGAGTCAGCCACATTGACGGCAAACTATGCCATTTTTTATGAGGATCGTAAGTTGTGGGAGGCCAAGGGCGATGTTGTAGCAACAAATTCGGATGGCCGCCAACTCTTCACCTCGCAACTTTTCTGGAATCAGGCCACGCATAAGGTCTATTCCAATGTCGA
This sequence comes from Alistipes sp., assembly GCA_017391665.1. GTDB lineage: Bacteria > Bacteroidota > Bacteroidia > Bacteroidales > Rikenellaceae > Alistipes. Next base: position 5,465 of record JAFOXS010000177.1, read on the forward strand.
TTCGAAGATCGTGGATGGTGACGAGGTGCACCATTGCGAGGGCTTCGAGAGCGATGAGCAGATGAAGGAGTGGACATACCGTAAGTTGAAGGGTGTGACCTATATCGATGATGAGGATCTGTCAAAGAATTCAGCCGATTCACTCGCATCGGATAATACTGCCACAAAAACTCCTGCTGCCGCACCTGCTTCAACGCCTAAACCTGCGACTAAAACAAAGTCTGCGCCAGCGCTTCAGATGCCTGCTGCCAAGCCTATAGAGGAGCGCCGCAAGCCTGCGACTGTTACAGAAATTCAGCCGCTTAGAATAACCGAAAAACAATAGGATATAACATGGAATCTGCGGATCTCATACATTCGTTAATCATCATTTGCGTGATGCTGATATTGTCGGCATTCTTCTCGGGTATGGAGATTGCTTTCTTGAGCAAGAATCGTCTGCGCGAGGAGATCGACCGCAAGCAGAGTCCTATGTTCGACTTTATCGCTCAACTATTTGAGCGCCAATCGGGACAATACATCACCACCATTCTGGTGGGAAACAATATATGCCTTGTAATCTACTCTCTCTACATGTCTATCGTGCTGCGTTTTGTGGCATCGATGGCGGGTTGGGAGAATATGACCAGTAGCGGGGCAGTACTCTTTGAGACTATCGTCTCGACTATCACCATTCTCTTCTGCGGAGAGTTTATCCCCAAGTCGATTATTAAGAATAATCCCAACTTCTATTACAAGATCTTCTCTCCCGTATTGTATTGCTTCTATCTGTTCCTCTATCCGCTGGCGATTCTTACCACCGCTATGTCGTATGGTATCTTGCGATTGTTTGGCCGTAAGCATAGTAGCGGCGAGGCTGACTACACCTTCAATCGCGAGGATCTGGTGAATCTGGTCGATGGCGAGAGTGTCGAACTGCAGCAGGAGGATGAGGATGAGATAAAACTTTTCCAGAACGCTCTGGACTTTGCCGACCTGCGCGTGCGTGATTGCATGGTATCGCGTGTGGATGTCGAGGCCGTAGATATAAATATCTCAATAGAGGAGCTTACTGGACGCTTCGTAGAGTCGAAATATTCGCGCATATTTGTGTGGCGCGATACAATCGATACCATTGTAGGTTATGTAAATTCAAAGAGCCTGTTCAATAACCCTGCGTGTGTCGAGGATGTGCTTATGCAGGTCGATTATGTTGCCGAGACGATGCCTTTGCAGCTTTTGTTGCAGCATTTTATCAAGCGTAAGGCGAGTGTAGCTGTTGTGCTCGATGAGTTCGGAGGTACGGCCGGCATCATATCTATGGAGGATGTGCTGGAGCAGATTTTCGGCGATATCGAGGATGAGCACGATGTGCCCGAGGGCGTGGAGAAGCGCGTGGGCGAGAATGAGTATGTGCTGTCGTGCCGTCTGGAGGTGGAGTATCTTAACGAGCGCTATGATCTTGATATTGAGGAGAGTGACGAGTACGATACGCTGGCCGGATTTATCATCGCCACCTATGATGGCATCCCCTCATCGGGTACAATCATCGAGACTGGCGGACTGGAAATTAAGGTCCTTCGCACGACGCGCACCAGAGTGGAATTGGCTCGCGTGAAAAAGCGATAGCAAAAATATGCCTAATAATATGGTCATTAAGAATAATTTTACTATCTTTGATGGTTCAATTTTGGATTAATAAAATAAAACAATAAAATTTTATGGCAAGTCTAAACACATTAAGAACGAAGTATGGTATCATCCTCTCGGTTGTTATCATTCTTGCGCTTTTGGCATTTATCATTTCGCTGGGTCCCGAGATGGGCTTCGGCAGCAACGACCCCAAGGTGGGTGAAATCAATGGCGATAAGATTAGCTACACAGAGTATCTGAATGAGTACGAGACCGTTAAGGGTTTCACTGGCGCAGCTGAGTCTACCGACGCTGAGGCTGATGCTTTGGCTACTGCTACATGGCGTTCACTTATCACCAAGCACCTCTTTACTCCCAGCCTTCAGCAGATGGGTCTGGGCGTAACAGAGAAGGAGCGTATGACCATGATCAGCGGTGAGCACCTTTCACAGGCTTACTATTCAGCATTCGCTGATCCCACTACAGGTGCATACGACATTCAGGCCGTTACCTCATTCCTGTCTCAGGTCGCTTCTATGCCCGAGTATCAGAGCATGTGGACATACATGAACGAGCAGGCTGTGGCTGAGCGTTTGATGTCAAAGTATATGGGTCTTGTAAAGGCTGGTTCTTATGTAAACAAGCTGGAGGTTGCACAGGGTGTTACCGCTGCTAACGAGAGCCGCGATGGTCGTATGGTAGTATTGCCCTACACCAACATCGACAACGCCTCTGTAGAGATTTCAGATGCAGAGATCAACAACTACTACAATGCTCACAAGCACCTCTACACCAAGCTTCCCTACCGTGCTATCTCTTACGTAGTGTTCGATATCGAGCCTACATCTGACGATATGTTGGAGATTGAGAAGAAGGCAAAGACTATGGGCGAGGAGTTTGCTGCTGCTGAGGACATCCGCGCATTTGTTCACAAGAACATGGGCGCTGTTGCAACAGCATACGTATCGGCTGCACAGCTCTCTGAGGAGGAGCAGGTAATGCTCAATGGCGAGCAGTATGGTCCCGTTTTGAAGTCTAACGAGTGGGTAATGTCTCGCGCTATTGACACCAAGATGGCTCCCGATTCACTCGGCCTGAGCCACATCGTATTGGACGCTACACAGACTGAGTTGGCTGATAGCCTCTACAATGCACTTCAGGCTGGCGCTGATTTCGCTGAGGCTGCTCGTGCACACTCTGGTTATGCTGCTTCAGCACAGATGGGTGGTGAGATCGGTGTTGTTCCTTTTGCTGCTCTTACTCCCGAGTTGGCTGAGCCTTTGGCAACAGCAAAGAAGGGTGACATCGTAAAGGTTACCGTATCGGGCGTTACTCAGTTGATCAAGGTTACTCGTACCGACGCTGCTAAGAAGCACGTTCTGATTGGTTCTATCTCAATCCCTGTTGAGGCTTCTTCTGCAACACGTCGTGATGTGCATAACGTTGCCAGCATCTTCTCTGTTGATGGCAAGGGTTCACTCGATAAGTTCAACGCTGCTGCTTCAGCTGCTGCCGTTACTCCCCGTGTAGCACGTTTGCCTCAGGGCGAGCGTTCAGTAGCAGGCTTGGATAGCTCACACGAGATCGTACGCTGGGCTTATGGCGCCGATGTACAGGATATCTCTGAGATCTTCACAATCGGTAACTCATATGTTATTGCAATGCTTACAGGCATTGATGACACTGAGCACATGGCAGTATCAGAGGTTAGCGCTATTATCCGCGAGACTTTGATGCGTGACAAGAAGTTTGAGGCCTTGAAGGCTAAGCTCGCTGGCTCAAACATTGACGAGGTAGCAAAGAGTGCAGGTGTTGAGGTTACTCCTTTCTCTAATGTTAAGATGAACGACTACGGTGTAGCAATGTTGCCTTTGGAGCCCCACGTGGCTGGTTCTATCGCAAACACCACTGTAACAGGTCAGCTCTCAGCTCCTGTTAAGGGTTACTCAAATGCAGTTGTATTTGTTGTAGACGCAATCAACAAGGCTGAGGCACAGACTGCCGAGGCTGAGAAGGTTCGTCAGCAGGCAACGCTTGAGAACAACGCTCTCCAGATGGCATCTATCGCTCTGCAGAACATGGGCGATATCCAGGATTTGCGCGGTCAGTATTTTTAATCGATAAGATACGAAAAAAGCCCGAGGTCAACGCCTCGGGCTTTTTTGTTTATATGGGTTTTATTCCAATATGTATGTTAGTTGGATACCGGTTAGATCGTAGGAGGCTTTAGTTGTATTTGTACCATATATATGAATCTTGTATTGTTGATCGCTGCTGGTATTTGCAAGATTAAAGGTTGCGTCCTGCACATTAGTGTTTTTTGCAGTAGTAGAAGCTGCGGGATCAATAGCAATACGAAGAGTCGCTCGCTTGCCCACAAGGTTTGATGGAATGCTAGCAATAACTTGCGTAAGTTTGTAATCAGGGATGGTAGGTAAATAGATATAGGCGTTATCATTTGCTGTTACATCCTTAAAACGAACGATATTTGAATTAGATACATAGGCAAATTTAACAGCGCTATCAATCGTGATATTGCCATATTTTGTAGGATAAGATCCATTGGTGATGCCAATTTCATTAACCAAATTATCTACATCCGTCTCACACGACGGCATGCCTACGGGTGCGGTGTATCCATCAAGATAACCCCATTGGATAACAATCTGCTCGGGGCGTGGTTCGGGAGCTATTGTTGTGCTCATAATCACTCCGGCCTCAAAGTCGGTCGATGCCGCAAACTCTTTCTTATACTCCAGCACCTTATCGTCCGCAGTTGTCAATGTAAAGTGCATTGCGCTATTCTCGGCCATTGTAAATGGCGCGGCGGCAGCCCATACCGTGAACTCTCCATCGGCGGCAATGACGCCCGAATCCTGGATATTTATCGTGATTGAGTTAGACCCATCACTACCCATCGTAACCTCACGGGTGGTAAAATCTATTGTGCCAGTTCCATGCAGTTGAATATCGTCGGCAGTGCTGATTTTGAGACTCTTTACGCCTGCGATCTCTGCCCCTGTCGTATTCTTTATCGTGATGCGAAGCACAGTCGCAGAGTGCTTCATATTAACAGCAATGTTATTGCTCTGTGCGCCCGCGGTTGAGCCATATAACGGATCTAATGCCGCTATATGCGCTGCGGATGCACCCGTCTGTTCCTGTACTGCAGCTCCGATTGCAACAGCAGCATTACGATTGGTGACATCGGGCAACTCGCCTTGTGTCGAATACAGAGCGAATATATCGTATGTAAGGGTATTGTCTAATGTGAGGTCGGCGTTTGTGAATAACCCGTTAGAAGGGTCACTATTTGTGAATTCGTGCAGGGATGGAGCCTCGCCCGTGGCGCCTATGGCAACCTGTAGTTTGTCATTGGCATCCCATGCCGATATGCTGCCGTCGAATGACGTTCGTGTCTGTGATGTAGAGGCTTTGATTGTGACGCCCTTGGTGAAGTTGTATTCTTGATTGCTGTTGCACGCGATAAGGACTACAAGCATTAAAATTGATAGATATTTCTTCATAACTTAAAAGCTTTGATTACCCCACTCGTCAATAGTAAAATTTGGATTAGAATCAGATGCGGCGAAGCCCTTTTCAGCTTTGACCTCGAAGATATCAACTGCTGGAGGTGCGTAAATTTCTCTTTTCATAGATAAAGAATTTTAGTGTTAATGAACTAGGTTAGTAGCAAAATTAGTCTATACAATATTAATAAAAATCTATGAAAAAAGAGTAAATAGTGCAGAAATTATTGATGTGCCTATATATTTTGTTGAGATACAAGAGTATTGACAATAGTAGATGGGCGTATCCTTATGCGTATGATACGCGCAAGTAGTATTGCGTAGAAAATCTATGATTACCACAGGATACAAAAAAAGAAACCCTTGAATCTATTAAAATTCAAGGGTTTAATCTTCTTTGCTGTGGTGCCACCGGAAAATGAGTTCCATTTCTAAATGGCTCTGTATCTTTGCGTTAAAGAATCGCAACAAACATAA
>JAFOXS010000210.1 GCA_017391665.1 Alistipes sp.
TTCCTCGCAGAGTTCACTCAGGTAGATGTTACATTGCAGGAAGTACTTATTCCCATCGTTGTGGAATTCAAGAATATAGGTGTAACCGTCACGATCCCCGACTGGATGATCAACGACGTAAAACCAGGTTACGGTAACAATTAAACTTTTGAGCTATGAAAAAGGTTTATTTACTACTTACCGCTATATGCCTCACAGCCCTGACAGGCTGTATTAAGGAGGAGTACACTCTCGAGGAGACTGCCATCACCGTGAACGTATCAACACGTGCTACGGGAACAGCGTCAACCGAGCAGGGTGATGGTATCCAGGACGTAAACGTCTGGGCGTTTAAATATACAGAGACAATCGAGGATGCCCTTAAAAATATTGGTGAAGACTTCACAATCTCATATGAAGGCAAGGATAATGAGACCACTGTCCTGAAATGGAAAGGTAAGAACGAAACTGAGGCTATTGAAAAAGTTCGCATTACTAATGCCGCAACGGCTTGGAGCCGCGTGCCCGCAATGGAGGCTTGGTCGTCAGTTGATGTGCATTTGCAGTTTATGGCGTGCACTACTACCGAAAAGTATATCTTGGTTGCCGTAATCAATCAGGGTCAGTTTGGTACAATCAAAGTTGGCAGCGAGACTAAAACATTGGGTCGCTACACCACTTATAGTGATTTGATCAATGCGAAGTTTGTAGCGCCTGCAGCGCGTGGTGCATTGATGGTCAGCAACCCCGGTAATGGCAGTGGCGCAGATCCCGACTATATGCCTATCTCGCATTGGACAACGTTTGATTTGACAACAGCGCATGCTGGCAATACTCATCCGAACACTTGCTTGGAGGTTCCAATGCCCGTATATCGTGCATTGGCAAAGACACAGTTGCTCGTGGCAAAGAGCGATGCAAATTCAACCGTAACAATCAAGAACGTTACGCTCGGTTCAACAGCATACCCCACCGAGGGCGCATTGCTTTCGGCAGCTGTTGGTCAAGTGGTTACAGTGAATAATACTACTAAGGCGGCGGATTTCAAGGCTCCTGGTGATACTACCCCGCAGTGGTATGTTTCATCGGTGGCAAAAAGTTCAACCACTGTAGAAAAAGATATTCTTACCGCAGAAAGTGTAACTGTTGACAAGCCTCTAACCGAGGATGAGCATAAGGCGGCTACGGCAGATGGAGATTATACTAAGTTTACCCCCATCACCTCGTACTTCCTCTACGAGAACAAGGGTGGTAGCGATGTGTGGAACACAGCTTCAACCAACGGCGGTTACTATATGGACGTAACCTATGACGCAGGCGCAGGCGACAAGACCGAGCGCGTATGGCTTCCCGCCGTGGTTCGCAACCACGACATTCAGGTGCGTGCGCTGGTAAATGCCGGCGGCAAGATGACCCTTACGATTAATGTCATGGATTGGGAGCCCAAAGCAAACCATTGGGACTTTACCGATGTTGTTCATGTAGCAGATGGCGGTCAGCTTAAATGGATCAAGGGTACGGAATATGATACGAACGTCAATCTTGACGGCAATGGCGGTCGCACAGGAGAGGTTGAGTGTAAGTTCCATATTATTTCGCCTACTGGTGGCACTTGGATAGCGTCATTGATTGGTGGTGATGTAAATGATTTTGCATTCAAGGTTGGTGATCAGCTTCTTCCTATTGTTGAAGGTGAGATCAGTGTGGAGGCTTCTGCAGCAGCAACCCTTACCATTGTTCCTAAGAACCCGACAGTATCGAGCGAGAAGCGAGTTACATTGGATATTGCTGTACGTACCAGCGATGGCCGTACAATCGATGCTAGTGTAGTTTATGGAAATGCTCCCCGAACAATAATTCAAGCAAAAACCGGACAATAATAAGATATCGATATGAGAACTTATTTTAGATATATTCTGATTGCGTTGTTGTCGTGCGCTGTTTCTTGCACGACAAACGACGAGATGGCCGACCCCAATAGTGAGGGCAAGATGAGTCTGCGCCTGGTTAGCAGTGCTATGACACGTGCGAGCGACGCGCAGCATAAAGAGGATTTCCTGGATAAGGTTGACCTCTATCTGTTCGGTAGCACCACCGAGGCATCGAAGTGGCATACGACCATTGACACTAATGCTAACGGCTCGATCACGCTGAACGGCGAGAATGAGATTTATATCCCTGCCAGCGCCCTTAACAGCGTGGGCAATTCTCCCAAACTCTATGTTATTGCCAATTATGACAATACGACATCTCCTCTGCCTGAGTCTGCTACGCTTGCAGAGCTGCAGAAGCAGGTTGTGGCTAAGGCTTCTTGGGGCCCCACAGCGGAAACTGAGGCTTGGAAGGCTCAGAGCTCTTTCGTGATGGAGGGCTTGGGCGATGTGACCAAGAATGGCAACCAACTCTCAGGTACGGTTAATCTCCGTCGTGCTGCCGCGAAGATAGACTTGTCAATTACTGATATAGTAGATCAGGTTGTGTCTGGCGACTATGTTTGGAAGCCCGTTGTCGGTGCTGATCACGCATTGAACGTCACGATGAAGAATGCGGTTACCACCTCTTATGTTGGAGCTGACTGGGATAAGACCTATGAGTACTTCGGAACGAATGGTTCTACGGTCAATTATACATTCAAAGCGGGAACCACCACGACCGTTGATGGCGTCACTACTACCCCCTACTCGCAGACCAATCCGTTCTATAGCTATAGCTCTGATCAGGCCAAGGGTGCCAACGAGGCATATATGGTGCTGGTTGTGCCCTGGCAGAAGTATGATAAGCAGAATAATGCTGTCGGTGATGTAGAGAATCTTTACTATGAGGTTCCTATTGGTGGCCGCGACAACAAGCGTATCGAGCGCAACTACCACTACAAGGTCAGCATCTATGTAGGTACACTGGGTAGTACGAGCAAGGACGAGAGCGTCACTCTGGAGCCTGAGATTACCGTTGTTGACTGGAGCACGGGCCAGATTGCCGTTGATATCAAGGAGGCTAAATACTTGGTAGTTGACGAGACCGTAGTTAATATCTACAACGAGAATGTGTACGATATTGCCTATGCATCAAGCCACCCTGTTACGGCTGTGATTACCAAAGTTACAAAACCGAATGTAAGCGGTCGCATTGAACAAACAACTACTATTTATCAAAATACAAACGGTGCAACAACAATAACACCATCTGGTAGTGGCAATAATAATCCTTTTAATGTTTCTGTTGTAGATGGTAAAATTGTATTATCTCATGTACTAAATAATGATAGTAATACGAACAGCTTTGATTATGTTCCTTATGATATTACCGTTTTAGTAACCAATTCAGTTGGCATGTCCGAAGAAATCACATACCGCCAATATCCAGAGATGTATATTAGTGTAGATTTGAATTCAGATTACAATAATGATAATAATAACAGCAACGATAATGATAATAGAGGTTTTGCTTGGGTAAATAATAGCCGTAACACATTGGGTAATTTGAACGGTTATTCAACATCTAATAGCAACTCCAATCCCAACATGATTATTATTACGACATCTGCATTGGGATCTAGTAGTAATTTTATTATAGGTGATCCTCGAGTAGCTGATGTTAATAATTTGAATTATGGAAATTCTTGGGCCTCTGTTCAGGATATTAATGGCACAACACGTCGTTTGTCAAATTATTATCCTACTAATACGTCAAGTGAAATGAGCAATGTAATTTCTCCGCAATTTAGAATTGCGTCCTCGTATGGATTGACAAGCAATATTAGTTTTACAAACGCACAACTACGCTGCGCATCATACCAGGAGGATGGATATCCAGCAGGTCGATGGAGAATTCCAA
>JAFOXS010000311.1 GCA_017391665.1 Alistipes sp.
AACCAACTTCACCTTAGAGTCGGTAGTAGCAGCAGCCTGATACATATCGAGCATCTTACCCTCTGAGAGGCCCTCCTTGATGTCGATAAGCACTACCTCGTCTGCTACGTTGCGTGCAGCCAATACGTTAGCGCAAGTTGCGCCAACCATACCGGCGCCGATAACTGTTACTTTTGACATAATTGTTTTTTACTTTGTTATATGGTTTGAATGAAATACTTAACCAATGAGCTCAGCGTAAGCCTCGGGGGTGAGCAGAGCGTCGTAATCAGCAGGATTAGACATCTTAACCTTGATCATCCAGCCCTCGCCATAGGGATCTGAGTTTACCAATGCGGGATCAGCGTCAACAGCGTCGTTGAACTCAACAACCTCGCCACCTACGGGGATGAAAGCGTCGCTAACGGTCTTAACAGCCTCGATAGAGCCGAAAACCTCACCTGCAGCGAGAGTCTCACCTACGGTGGGAACGTCAACGAATACGATATCGCCCAACTGGCTCTGAGCAAAATCGGTAATACCTACATAGGCGAACTCGCCCTCGACACGACACCACTCGTGGTCGTTCGAATACTTCAAATTAGAAGGAATGTTCATAGTTATATGGTTTTAATAGTCTCTTATCCTTGTCCGTGGCTCGCCGCCACCCTACGGGTGACAATGAAGCACGTTAACTCTTACAAAGATAACGGTTATTTCTTTATGACAAAGAATTTTCACCCAGATTTTACGGCTCGGGAGGTGAAAAATAACAATATTTTCACATTGCGCCCTATTCCTGCAACCTATCGTCCCTGGATTACAAACTCCACCTCCTTGAAAAGGAACGATAGTAGCTCACCCCTCTCGTTTTCGATACGGAGCGCTCCCGTAGGCTCGACACCGCGGATAATACCACGAAAACGGCTGCCATCGGGCAGGGCATAGCAATGCTCCTGACCAAGACGATAGAGTCGCTGGTGATAATCGGCCTGCAACTCCTTTGCACCACCCTCACGCAGCTGCTCATAGCGGGCCATAAGCGACGTGGCAACTGTTTGCAGCACCTCTTCGCGGTCAAACTCCCGTCCTGTGGCCTGAGCCATAGAGATGGGATTGGGCAGATCGTCAGAAAACGCCTTCTGATTGACATTCAGGCCGATACCCGCCACCGTACGGGCGAGCGCCGAGCCCTGCAGTTTATGTTCAATCAATATGCCTGCCAACTTCCTGTCGCCTATGTATATATCGTTCGTCCACTTGATCTGCGCCTCAATGCCGTAGTGCAGGAGCGCATCGCACACGCCCAATGCCACACACTCCGAGATGAGAAACTGCTCGCTCGGGGGCAGGAACTGTGGCTCAAGCAGGAGTGAGAGGGTGAGGTTCTCGCCCTCGCGACTCTCCCACGTATGGCCACGCTGTCCACGCCCTGCCGTTTGACACTGGGCAAGGATTATGTCGCCCTCCACATACTGAGTGGCCGTAGCCTCGTCGTTTGTGGAGGGCAGGATATCGAAACGATAAATCATCTTTGGTTGCTATTCTTCGCTTACTTGAAAAGACGAGGAACGAACATAGTGAGGTAGTTACGCCAGTTCTTCCATGTGTGACCACCCTCGGTCTCAACGTACTCGTACTTATAGCCCTTCTCGTCCAGTTTCTTCATGAACTCCTTGTTGTTGTTTACCAAGAAGTCAGCATTACCGCACGCCAGCCAGTAGAGTTTGGGAGCCTTCTTGAACTGAACGGCCAGCTTGGCATCCAGATCCTGATAGATATAGCTGTTGCGGTCGCCCTGAGGAGCTACGAGAGCCGCCGACAGAGGACATACATAGTCGAACAGATCGGGATAGTTAGCCGAGATGTAGATGGTGTGGAAGCCACCCATCGACAGACCTGCCAGAGCACGGTGTGCCTTATCCTTATATACATTGTAGTTGCTCTCGATGAACTCCACTACATCCAAAAAGCTCTCCTCGAACTGACCGTCCATATTGCCCGGCACCATCAGCTGCGGACGATGACGGCTTGCGGGAGCGTCACCAGGCGATGCCTGCTGGCTCATATTTGAGTTGGTCACAACAACGATCATCTTCTCGGCAGCACCCGATGCAATCAGGTTATCCAACACCTGTGGCACACGACCACCATCGATCCAGGCATTCTCGTCACCGCCAATACCGTGCATAATGTAGAGTACGGGGTACTTCGTGCGACGATCCGCAGCGTTGTAGCCTGCGGGAGTATAGACGCTCATGCGGCGCTGCGCCATCTTTGCACGGGGTGAGGGATACCACACCTTCGACACATTGCCGTGGGGTACATCCTGAACGTCGAACAGATCGCCGTGGCCGCCACCAATGATGAAGTAGTTGATCAGGTTAGCCACGTCACGGTTCTGATATACGTTGTTGGGATCCACTACGCGAACACCATCCATATAGAGGTTATAGGTGTAGAAGTCTGACTCCAGAGGAGGTGTGGTGAGGGTAAACACGCCATCGGCACTCTTGGCCAGCGGTGTGCGGGTTGTGGTGCGAGTGCCCTGCTGAGTGCGAATCTCGCGGGGAGGCAAAAACTCACCATCGAGTTCGATGGTTGCCACATTGGGGGCATGGAAAGTGAAGGTCACCGAGTTATCGGCATTGATAGTGGGATTCTCAACGCCGCCACCGCCCATTGAGATCTCCTGTGCATGAAGTGTAAGGGCTGCGCCCACACACACCAAAAGAGTGAGTAGTTTTTTCATAAGATCTATTTTATTGGTTTTATTGTTCATTTCCATCGGGATTTACACCCCGAGAGCACATAATTATGCCACATTCGTTCTCCAAAGATACAAAAATATGCGAAAAAAGAGAGTATCTATGACAAAAATTAATACCTTTGTGCCCAATATATGCAATTTTAGAAGATAATCTATGAAGGTTTACAAGTTTGGAGGAGCGTCGGTTCGTAATGCCGACGGCGTGCGTAATCTCGCCCACATCGTTGATGGCGAGAGTGATCTGTTTATCATCGTTTCAGCAATGGGCAAGACCACAAATGCCCTGGAGCGTGTATTTACCCACATGCAGAATGGCCGAAAAGAGGAGGCCAACGATGAGATAAAACAGGTGCAGGACTACCACGCCGCAATCATTGACGATCTGTGGGGCGAGCCTACAAACATCAACGAGGTGACGCTTCTGTTCGGTCAGTTGCGCAACATCGTAAACGACATCGTTTACCGTCAGTCGGATGCCGAGTTGTGGTACGACACCATCGTAGCATACGGCGAGTTGATCTCTACGACGATCATCTCGAAGTATCTAAACCACATAGGTATGCGCAATCGCTGGATAGATATGCGTACTACATTGCTCACAAACCAGCGCCACAAGGATGCAAACGTGGATATCAAGGCCTCGAAGCACCGTCTGCGTGCCTCGATCGAGAATACGGGCGTAGGCGTCTTTGTAGGTCAGGGCTTTATCGGCGGAGCGCCCGACGGCACAACAACCACACTGGGCCGCGAGGGTTCGGACTACTCGGCTGCCGTAGTAGCACATATCCTGAATGCAGAGTCGATGTCGGTATGGAAGGATGTGGAGGGTGTGCTGAATGCCGATCCCAAGCTCTTCAAGGAGGCGGTGAAGATCGATGCACTGAACTATCTCGACACCATCGAGCTGGCATACAGCGGTGCGCAGATCATCCACCCCAAGACCATCAAGCCCCTGCAGAACAAGAACATACCGCTCTATGTTCGTCCCTTTGGCGACAAGACAAAGCCTGGCACGGTGATCAACAGTGAGACTCCACATGTGACAATCCCCATCATGATCTACAAGCCCAACCAGGTGCTGCTCATCATCCGCTCGAAGGACTTCTCGTTTGTGATGGAGGAGCAGTTTGGCGAGATATTCTCGATGCTGGACTCTTACCGCATAAAGACACACCTTATCAACAACTCGGCTGTGGATCTGGGTCTCTGCGTCGATGCATCATGGCATATTGACGAGCTGACAAAGGCACTCGAGGAGGAGGGATACCAGGTTGAGAAGACTGAGGATGTGGGTCTGCTGACCATCCGCAACTACAACTCGGAACTCTACGACCGTTATGTACACGGTCAGCAGCACATCATCCGCCAGGTGAACCCCGAGTCGGTACGTGTGGTGTTGCGCTCAGCAAAGTTTGATTAGGAAAGATACCATCTATAATAGAAAAGCCTGCCGCGAAATCGGCAGGCTTTTATTTATTTCATGGCTTGAGCCTTCTCAGCCTCAATCTTTTCGATGGTATTGGTTATATAGCGCTGGATATCATCCTGCAACAGACCATAGAGCGGGCATGAGGTGTAGTTCTCATTGTCGAGCAGCACATCGTGAATCGAGCGAAGAGAGTTCATGTAGTTGCTCATCTCGTTCTTGAGCTGCAGACCCGTCTTGCTCGATGCGTTTATCTTGGTCACGGACATGGTGCGCAACTTGTCGCATACGGAGTTAAGCATCGGCATCACGACATTGTCCATCAACGTGTGGCCCTGCATGAAGAGGTATGTGTTCTCGGGCTCGACACCCTTGGTCTTCAGATAGCTGGCAAAATCTTCTATCTCATCCTTCATCTGCGGGTGCTCATCCTCCAGACGGTGCAGTTTTCTACGCACCTGACGCTCCAGCCACGCCAGCGTGTCGGCACCATTGCACTCCACCTCCAGATAGCCCAGTCGCACCGTATTCTTGAAATCCACCAGCGGAAAGACCGACTCGTGGGATAGCTGCGCCGAATAGACATACCACAGAAAGACGGGGTATATCGTACGCGAGTAGGCAGCCATGAACTCCTCGAAATCGAAGATATGGGTATCATTTTTGGTAGCCTTCACGCAGACATTATGCAACGAGGGGGCATAGCAGAGATAGTTCTCGGTAGCATAGGTGTAGGTGTGGAACATGAAGGGCGAGTCGTTGACCAGCTGCGACACCTCGGTGCGGTCGCCGAAGAGGTAGTCGAAGTCGGAATCGACGCAGAGCAGCATCTCCTCGTTTGACTTGGGAATCATCGAGAGCAACACCTTCTTGCCCTTGGGCAGATCCTCACGCGTGGGCACCGAGATCTCGAAACGGAGATAGTCGTTGTCGAAATGGTCGAAAATAGAGCGCCAGAAGGCTACATCCTCATAGCCCTCGACAAAGACTCTCACCACACGTCGGCCATCGTCAACAGCCTTGGGCAGACAGCGCATCTGCTCCTCGCGACGACGCAAAGAGTCCTCATATTTCAACTTTTCGATGGTTGCTCGTTTCATAATTTGCAGTAAATATAATAAAAATATTAAATTTGCACCAAACAATAACCTCTATTTTGCATTATGAGTGACTGGAAAGAGCGTCTGGGTATGGTCTATTCGACCAATCCTGACTTCGAATATACCACTACGGCAGAGCCCGAGACCGAGACTCTGGCGCCCGAGAAGCAGAATCTGCGCGTGTGGCTCGACCGCAAGCACCGTGGCGGCAAGACGGTGACGCTGGTGAAGGATTTTGTCGGCACGGATGCCGACCTGCAGGAGTTGGGACGCATGCTCAAGAGCAAGTGCGGCGTGGGCGGTTCGGCAAAGGATGGCGAGATTATCATCCAGGGCGACCACCGCGACCGTGTGGTCGATCTGCTCACAAAGGCGGGTTACCGCTGCAAGAAGGCTGGAGGTTAATTATTTTATCGTGAAACTAAGAGCAACCATACTGAAGATTGCTTTCACGCTGGCGGCTACGCTGGTGGGAACGGTGGCCAGCGCCCAGTACTACAGTTGGGGTGCCGACCCAGCACGCTTTCGTTGGATGCAGTCACGAAGCGAGAACGCAAACGTCATATATCCCCAACACGCATCGCAGATCGGCAACTCGACACTCTACCTGACCGAGCGCATGCGTCCCTACATCGACTACGGCTTTACACTGCCGCCGCTCGACATACCCTTTGTCGTGCATCCCGAGAATATGAACTCGAATGGACTGGTGATGTGGCTGCCCAAGCGTGTGGAGTTCCTCTCCACGCCCGCCATCGACTCCTACTCGATGCCGTGGATCAAGCAGCTCGTGGCGCACGAGTACCGCCACGCGGCGCAGTACAACAACCTCAACGTGGGTGTGGTGAAGTTCCTCAGTTATCTGATTGGCCAGCAGAGTTCTACCATAGGACTGATCTTCATGCCGCTATGGATGATGGAGGGCGATGCCACGATGAGCGAGACGCAGGCCTCATCGTTCGGCCGTGGCAAACAACCTCGTTTCACGCTGGAGTTTCGTGCCATGGGCAACATAGCCGACCGTTTCCGCAATACCGACAAGATCTTCAGCGGCTCCTATCGCGATTATATCCCCGACCACTATCAGCTGGGCTACCAGATGGTGGCGCATGGTAACCAGCTCGCCGGCCGCATTATGGCCAACGACATGGCGGCACTAGGTCCGCGCCGTCCGTGGATGATTGTGTCGGAGAACTGGCGCATGAAGCACCTCTTCGGATTTTCTACGCGTGAGCTCTTCAGGGAAACATTCTCCTATCTGGCCGATTTCTGGGCAACGATACCCACACCCGACGACAGCAGCACACGACTCAATGCACCACGCATGGAGAGCTACACCACATATGCCCACCCTATCGAGGTGGAGGACAAGATCGTAATGTTCAAGACCGATCTGGACAAGCCCACGCGACTGGTAGAGCTGAATCCCGAGACGGGCGAGGAGCGTAGGCTCGCCTACACGGGAGTGGTGGCCACACGTCCGGCATACGACAAGGTGAACAACCGCATATGGTGGAGTGAATATCGCCGCAGCACGATGTTCAAGCAGAAGGTGACCTCAACACTGCACTATCTCGACCTGGATAGCAAGCGTCCCCGCACACGACTCATGGGAGGACGCAATGCCCTCTACCCCACACCCGACGATGAGGGTGGTCTGGCATGGGTGGAGTACTCGGGTGATGGAATATACACTCTGCGACATGAACGTTGTGACGGCACCTTACGCTCTCACTCTCTGCCCTTTGGACAGGAGGTGCACTCGATGGCATGGGATAATCTGTCGCGCCAGCACTACTGCATAATCACTGGCGACGAGGGTATGTGGATAGCACGCCTTGGCGAGGATGGTGGGATGGAGCAGGTAACCCGACCGGCATACATCACCATCAGCAACCTGCGTGCCCGCGATGGAAAACTATACTTCGGCTCGATTGAGTCGGGACGTGACGAGGTGCACTGTCTGGATCTGGCTTCAGGCAAGCAGTATCAGATCTCAGCCTCGACATATGGTTCGTTTGACCCTGCACCGACCGACGACGGACGGGTGCTGATGACCACCTACGACTCGATGGGCTACCACCCGTCGGTACAGCCTCTTGACAAGATAATTCGCGAGGTGGAGTACTCGCGTCTGCCACAGGATGTGGTCAATCCAAAACGTCAGCAGTGGGCTACAATCAATCTGGACACGGTGAGCCTCATCCCCTCGGATTCAACACTCGGCAAAATGGAAGTAAAGCAACGCCGCTACCGTAAGGGTCTGCATTTCTTTAACTTCCACAGCTGGGCGCCGCTGTCGTACAATCCATTTGCCATCAGCGAGGATGGAGCCATAAACATGAATCTCGGAGCAACCGTGATGACGCAGAATCTGCTCTCGTCGATGCAGGGATTCCTCAGCTACGGCTACTCACGTCGTACGAGTCACCTGATGAAAGCCGCATTCAGATATTATGGACTGGGGCCCACCATCAGCCTCACGGCAACGTATGGCGGCAGCCAGAACATATATCCAATCTATGTCTATAACCCCGAGACGCACAAGATTGAGTTCCCCGAGACTCCCTCGCGTGGAAAATTCTACGCCATAGGTCTTGACGTGCAGTTCCCACTCATGTTCCAGCGTGGCTACCACACCCGCTATCTGGTTGCAGATGTAGGATGGGAGTACTCGAACGGACTGGCGGCCAATACGGGCAAACTCTCGTTCGACGACGGAGGCATAAGCAACGTGGCCACCATCGGCTACCAGAAGGGTATTCACCTGACCTCGTTCTCGCTTGGATTCCAGGATTTTGTACGCTCGGCACATCGCGACTTCGCTCCGCCCTGGGGCATAGTGGCAACGGCAACATACGCCATGAACCCCGCCAACGGCAGCTTCAGCGACCTGCTCTCGCTCTATGCCAAGGCCTACACCCCAGGCTTTGCCCGCCACAACAGTTTCACGCTGGCGATGGCCTACCAGACCTCGATAGGCGGATTCCAGAGCCAGGATGCCTTCTCGGCGCTGACCTTCAAGTCGGCCAAGCTACTGCCCCGAGGCTTTGACACCTCGCAGGTGGAGAATCGCAACCTCTTCTCGCTCTCGGCAAACTATCAGCTGCCCCTGTGCTACCCCGACGGTGGCTGGCGCGGCATCATATACTTCAAGCGCATACGTCTCAACGCCGGCTTCGACATAGCCCGCTACGACCGCTCGCAGTTTATGACCGATGGCACCCTGCGACACACGCCGCACTACATCAACTCGTGGGGAGGTGATCTGATTCTCGACGTGAATCTGCTTAGTCAGCCCGCAGCGGCGACTACGGCACTCAAGCTCTCGTTCTATCAACCCAGCGAGGGAGGATTCTATTTTGCGGCAGGTATGGAGCTGCCGTTTTAGAATATGAAAATAAATTCATATCTTTGTACGTTTTACAAACGTAAAATCAGTGAAGATGGATATAAAGAGTTTTTTCAAGGATAGCAAACGGGTCGTACGCCTGATGTGGCTGGTGGTGATGGTTCCCGTAGCGATGGGATTTCTGATGCTTACGCTGGCAGCGCTGGGCGCCTTCGGCCGTATGCCCTCATTCGAGGAGCTGGAGAACCCGAAGAGTAACCTGGCAACAGAGATTTATGGCGACGACGGACACGTCATCGGCACCTTCTTCGTGCAGAACCGTTCATACGTTCAGTATGAGGAGCTCTTCCCGCAGGACTCGACACGCCACCTCATTTTGGACGGACACCGTGTACCACCCGTTGTGGCGGCACTCATATCGACGGAGGATGTGCGTTTTCGCAACCACTCGGGAATTGATATTCCCTCGCTGTTCCGCGTGATGATCCGCACCATAGCCATGCGCGACCAGTCGCAGGGCGGTGGATCTACAATCACGCAGCAGGTGGCCAAGAACCTCTTCCCACGCGACACCGTGCGCAACCGCAGCAAGGTTACCCGCACATGGAAACTTGTACAGTCGAAGTTCAAGGAGTGGATCACAGCACTCAAACTCGAGCATAACTACACCAAGGAGGAGATCGCGGCAATGTATCTCAACACGGTGGAGTATGGCTCCAACGCCTTCGGTATCAAGTCGGCCGCAAGCACCTTCTTTGGCAAGACTCCCGACGAGCTGAACATACAGGAGGCTGCCGTGCTGGTAGGTGTGGTGAATGCCCCCACGCGCTACTCGCCCGTGCGCAATCCCGAGAATGCTCTGGCACGACGCAATCTGGTGATTAACCGTATGCGTGTATCGGGAGCTATTTCGCGCGAGGTGTGCGACTCACTCACGGCACTGCCCATCACGCTGAACTATCGCCCCATATCGCACAACGATGGCGAGGCTACATACTTCCGCGAGATGCTGCGTCAGGTGATGAACGCCGAGCGACCTACACGTCGCCAGTTCCTCACCGACTGGGACTACGAGCAGGCTGTAAAGGAGTATGACGAGAATCCCATCTACGGCTGGTGCAAGAAGAACAAGAAGGCCGACGGCACGGAGTATAACATCTACCGCGACGGTCTGCGAATATACACTACCATCAACCCCACCATGCAGCGCTATGCCGAGGAGGCTGTGCAGAAGCAGATGGAGACCGTAATCCAGCCCCGCATGGATGCTCAGGTTAGGCAGACTGGCGTTCTGTTCCAGGATATGGAGAAGGAGGAGGTCGAGGCACTCATCAAGCGAGCAATGCGCAACTCCGACCGCTACCGCGAGCACAAGAAGCTGGGTATGAGCGACAAGGATATCTACGCTTCATTCGAGAAGGAGTGCAAGATGCGTGTATTCACATTCAAGGGCGAGCGCGACACGTTGATGACGCCGCGCGACTCGATCCTGCACCATAAGCGCA
This sequence comes from Alistipes sp., assembly GCA_017391665.1. Lineage (GTDB taxonomy): Bacteria > Bacteroidota > Bacteroidia > Bacteroidales > Rikenellaceae > Alistipes. Next base: position 10,133 of record JAFOXS010000311.1, read on the forward strand.
TTATGCGAGCTTCGCTCGTAGCGATGGATCCCCGTTCGGGTCACGTGAAGGCGTATGTGGGAGGCCCCAACTTCCGCTACTTCAAGTACGATATGGCCAAGCAGGGCAAACGACAGATCGGCTCTACGGTGAAGCCCTTCATCTACACCTTCGCCATCGATCAGCTGGGTCTGAACCCCTGCGCTATGGCACCCAACCTGCCCGTCTCGATCGAGACACCCGCAGGTATATGGTCGCCCAAGGAGGCTGGAAACGTAGAGTATGACGGCGTGCTGCACCCGTTGTACTGGGGTCTGGCAAACTCGCGCAACAACTACTCGGCGTGGATTATGAAGCAGGCCAAGCAGCCCGAGACCGTGGCCGACTTCCTGCACAATATGGGTATCCGCAGCTACATCTACCCCGCATATGCATTGTGTCTGGGAGCTTTCGAGTCGAATGTATTTGAGCTGGTGAGCACCTACTCGACCTTCGTCAATGAGGGTGTGCACATCGACCCCATATTCGTTACCCGCATCGAGGATCGTCAGGGTAACCTCATTTCGAGCTTCATCCCGCAGTCGCAGGACGCTGTGAACAAACACACCGCCTACACGATGCTCACAATGCTTCAGCGCGTAATTACAGCCGGCACGGGTGGCCGTCTGGCATGGCAGTTCGGCATGGAGAATATGGATATCGGCGGTAAGACAGGTACCTCAAACGAGAACCGTGATGCATGGTTTATGTGCGTAACGCCTACGCTGGTGGCAGGTTCATGGGTAGGTGGTGAGGATCAGTCGGTACACCTGCGAGCACAGGGTGAGGGTAGCGTGATGGCTCTGCCCATCGTGGGCGAGTTCCTCAAGCGCTCGTACGACGATCCGCGTCTGGGTTTGAGCCGCAGTGCCAAGTTCTCACGTCCCGAGGGCTGGGTGGCATACGACTGCCCCAAGGAGATGATGCCCGAGGAGGGTGCTGCACAGCAGCAGATGGAGCCCGACGAGTTCTTCGATTAAGTAAATTAGGTTAAAGGTTTTAAGATATGAGAATTGCTATCGTAGGCGCAAGTGGCGCCGTAGGTCAGGAGTTTCTGACCATCCTCAATGAGAGAGTGGATTTCCCCATCGATGAGTTGCTACTCTTCGGTTCGGAGCGCAGTGCGGGAACAAAGTATATGTTCCGTGGCAAGGAGGTAGAGGTGAAGCTTCTGCAGCACAACGACGACTTCAAGGGTGTGGATATAGCCCTCACGTCGGCTGGTGCCTCAACATCGAAGGAGTACTGGCAGACCATCACCAAGCATGGCGCGTTGATGATCGACAACTCGTCAGCATTCCGCATGGATGAGGATGTGCCCCTGGTTGTGCCCGAGGTAAATGCCGAGGATGCGCTCAACACACCTCGAAATATTATCGCCAACCCCAACTGCACCACTATCCAGATGGTTGTGGCACTTAACGTAATAGAGAAGCTCTCGCACATCGAGACCGTACACGTTGCTACCTACCAGTCAGCCAGTGGCGGTGGCGCACAGGCTATGGCCGAGCTCAAGCATCAGTACGAGCAGATTGTTGCAGGCGAGGAGCCTACGGTAAAGAAGTTTGCACATCAGTTGGCATACAACGTGATTCCACACATCGATGTCTTCACAGAGAACGACTATACGAAGGAGGAGATGAAGATGTTCAACGAGACTCGCAAGATTATGCACTCTGACATCAAGGTGTCAGCAACATGCGTGCGTGTGCCCGTGATGCGTGCCCACTCGGAGAGCATCTGGCTCCGCACCGAGCGTAAGGTGTCGGCTGAGGAGGCTCGCGCAGCGTTTGCCAAGGCTGAGGGCGTGGTGCTCGTGGATGCTCCCGCCGAGAACAAGTATCCTATGCCACTGTTTATCGCCGGCAAGGATCCCGTATATGTAGGTCGTGTAAGAGAGGATGTGAGCGACGAGCGTGGTCTTACATTCTGGTGCGTAGCCGACCAGATCAAGAAGGGTGCGGCGCTGAATGCGGTGCAGATCGCAGAGTGGATTATCAAGAACCGCAAGTAAGATTTTCTACATAAAAAAAAGCGAGATCCGAGGGTCTCGCTTTTTTTGTTTTACTCTGTTTTCGGCATTATATTAACTATATAATACGCTCCCTGGGCATTGGCACCCACGGTGTAATGCGGGCGGCCGTTGATAATATCCACGCCATAGGAGTGTACGTGGCCGGCAATCGAAGCCAACAGATTTGGTGCCGAGGTGGCCAGATCGTAGAACTCGTAATCGACCTCGGTGTGACCCTCCGTGGGCCACTGCTCGCGACGCTCGATCTTATAGTTCTTGTCGGTCGCAGCGCTCCAATCAGGATGGCCGATACCAAAACTAACCGAGCGAGAGGGAGCATAGAGCGGAATATGGTGCAGCAGAATGAACGGTTTGCCACTCTTCACCTCAGCCGCCACGGCGTCACGCTGTTCGGGAGTAATCTTATAGTTGGAATCATCGACCAGAAGCAGTCTTACGCCACCCACCTCAACGGCATAGGCATCGGGGTCATTATCGCCAAAGAGCGACATCAGACGCTCCCCGCGCCACGTCTTTCGCAGACTCTCACTACTACCCTCCATGCCTTCGTAGTGCCAGTCGTGGTTGCCGCTGGTATAGTAGCAGGGAATAGCGACTGTATCCAGCACCTCGCCTACCCACTCGACAGCTCGCTCCGAGGGGTAACTGACAATATCGCCCAGCATGGCAATAGCATCCACGTCGCGTTGCTGGGCAAGGCGTATGGTCGCAAGGAAAGACTCCTCGGGAGTTGTCTGTGCGCCCGTCTGAAAATGCTTTACCGAGTGGTAGGCACCCGCCATGCGGGCACTATACTCACGATAGGGCTCCTCGCGCTCATCGCTCATCCAGAGGTGCGTATCGGCAAAGACAATAAGGCGCACCGTGTCGCTCACCTCCGTAGAGTAGATGTTGATATTAGGCCCCGTAGAGGAGTATATCACCTCGGGGCCGGGCTTGGCACGCTGCAACCCCGAGAGGAGCTGCGGCAGGATAGCCAAAGTGAGGGCAACGAGTATGATGGACGGCAATAGAAGCAGAATCTTTTTCATCGCTGTGGGTGTTTATCGGCGCTGCTGGGGATTCTCGTGCTGGCGGATAAAGCGCAGAAGCAGGGCGTAGGCAGGATCGCACATATTGTGACCGTAGCCGTCCAACTCGTAGAGTGTAGCATCGGGGTGCTTAACGAGTTTGAAGACACGCATCATATAGGCATTCTCCTCATAGCGGCCGAGCATCTCCATCTCACGGTCGCCAGTAATCATGAGGAAGGGAGCCGAATCGGCACGTACGTGGAACAGCGGAGCCAGCTCATCCACAACGGGCTGAGTGTTGGCAATACCGCGTGAGCGGCGCTCCTCGAAGTGAGTGATAGCCTGACCGCTGAAGGGGATAATGCCTGCCAGAGAGTTGGCGTCGATACCATAACGCTCCAGGCGAGCCTTCTCCAGACCTACCATGCTTACAAGGTAGCCACCTGCCGAGTGACCCGAGATATAGATCTTCTTGCTGCTGCCGCCATACTGCTCGATATTCTTGAATACCCAAGCTACAGCCGAGGCAGCATCATCTACGCACTGCGTAACCTTAACGTTGGGAGAGAAGCGGTAACCAACGCCCACAACGACATACTGTCCATTGAGCAGCGCCTCGGGAATCTCACGCTTACCACCCGTGAGGCCACCACCGTGGAACCAGACGATAACGGGAGCATCCTGCGCGCCCTCGGGCGAGGCGATATCCATACGGCACATTGTAGAGGCGTAGTCGTCATCCGCACGATAAACAATGTCGCGGCTATACTTATACTCAGCCGCACTCAAACCAGTGGCGAAGATTAAAGCCACCATAAAAAGGAAAAATCTCTTCATAATATTTATGCTTTTTTAATAGTTTTCAGGAAGTTGGCATTACGTTCCCAGAGCGGAGCCGTAGCAAAGAACAGCTCGCGGGCCTCGGTACGCTGCGAGGGGCGCTCCGACTGGCTATCGGCCAGATACTCCTCATCGATGGGATGCTCGTCGGCAAGAAACTCCTCCAGCCACACCTTATGTCGCGAGCGCAGCGTTCGCAATGCGTCGCGATCCACACCTCCCGTGCGGCGATACTCGGCCCAGAGGGTGAGCAGATGGTACTCGGGCGTCTTTGACGATATGCTGAAGAGCATCTCCTCCAGGCAGTCGAAATCCTCCAGCTCGACATAGCCGAAGGCCAGTGGGACACTCACACTCATGTGATCCTCCTCATCCACTGCAAGCAGAATCTCCCACAGAGCAACGGCCGTCTCCACTTCGCCCACGATGAACTGATCGGCGCCAGCGGCATAGAGCAGCTCCATAGCAGCACGTGTGGGGCGATCCTCCCAATCAAGATGCACATCCTCATCACCGAGTGCATCAACCAGACGCTGCACTGCCTCGAAACGCATATCGGCGGCAGCAGCCCACGACTCCTTCTCCTGCTCGCGTGAGCGACGCAGTTCATCCTTCAATCCGGCCACATGCCAGAGTCCCGAAGAGGAGGGATTTATAGTAATTCTTGCCATATTATTTTATAAGTTTTTTGCTCTGCTTAACCTTCATCCACATCAGAACGGAGAGTACAAGTGTAGTCACCGCACCAAGCATGTAGGCCAGTGTCGTGGCACCCAGGCCAACGAACTGATCCGACACGAAGACAAAGGTCGAGCAGATAAGGGTCATGAAAATTGCCGGCGGCAGAGCCACCCATATATTGCGGCCACGCTCGCGCAGATAGACAACAATCATCCACAACGTCACAACCGACATAGCCTGATTGGTCCAGGCAAAGTAGCGCCAGATGATATCGAAATCGACAAAGAGCAGCACCGTGCCGATAACAAACAGGGGCAGGCTGACCATCAGTCGCTTCAGGATGCTGCGCTGCTCAATGTGCAGCACGTCGGCAACGATGAGTCGT
>JAFOXS010000334.1 GCA_017391665.1 Alistipes sp.
GCTCATGCCCACGCGGTCGATGCGATCCACGTCGAAGATGGCGATATAGAATGCGTTGTCGAGCGTGCGTGTGCTCTTCTCCATATTGAGGATACCTCGACCGATGGCGTCGTTTTTATACTCCAGCGAACCATATACTCTGCCGTCGGCCTCATTGAGATCTAGATCACCCAGATGGCCGAGCAGTCCCGTAACCGAACCTACGATGCGACCCTGAAGATCGGTCTTGATGAGCATCGTGGTGTAGGAGTAGTAGATATATCCCTTTTTCTGATCGACGGCTATGCCCTGTATGTGTCCCGCCTTGAAGGGACCCGAGGCTATCTCAGCCTGCAGCGCTGCGGGGCGCTGTGCCGATGCAGGCAGCAGAAAAAACATGGCGGCCAGCAGTGTGGCTACGTAACGGAGTTGTTTCATGGTTTTGTGGTTTTCTGTTGCTACGAAGATACAAAAAAATCCTCACATAAGGCTCATGGCACAAAAAAAGAGGCTGCCAACATGAGTTGGACAGCCTCTGTATTAATTACTGTTTTGTCTGTGCTTACTGTGCGGCGGGAGTAGTGATACCCAGCTTTGCCTTCACATCTGAAGCGATATCCTTAACCTGTGCAGCGTCAACATAGATCAATGCGTTGCCGGGAAGGATAATGGTGTAGCCACCAGCCTTTGCTACCTCGTCGATGGTGTTCTTCACCTTCTCGTAGATGGGAGCCAGAAGCTCGTTCTCCTTCTTCTGCAGATCCTGCTGTGCTACCTGCTGGAACTCCTGAATACGTGTATTGAGGTCGGTGAGCTCCTTCTCCTTGAGCTGACGTACGGCGTCAGTCATAGTCTCTGTAGCATTCTGGTACTCCTGCAACTTATTGTTGAACTCAACCTGAATAGTCTCCATCTGTGCCTGCAAATCCTTTGCATAAGCCTCGAGCTGCGTGTAAGCATCCTGAGTCTCCTTCATGTTGGTTATAATCTCATCGGTGTTAACATAGCCGATCTTCTGAGCGAAAAGTGATGTAGAGAACATCACGCATACTACCGCGAGGGTTAGCTTCAATACTTTTTTCATAATCTTTTATTGTGTGTAATTACTTTAAGTTTCCTATTTAAGTGTGGCGATAATCTCGTCAGTGTGGTCGGCACGCTCCGAGTAGTAGAGCATCGTGGCGTTCTGTGAGATGTCGATGATCATGTCGTAGCCCTTCTGCTTGGCATACTTCTCGATGGCGGCAAAGACCTCCTTCTGGATGGGCTGGATCAGCTCCAGACGCTTCTGCATGAGTGTGCCCTCCGTTCCGAAGATCGACTCCTGGAATTCGGTTGCCTCCTGCTCCATCTTCAGGATATTCTCCTCGTTGGCTGCCTGCGATGCTGCCGAGAGCTGCGAGCGACGTGACATGTATGCATTGTACACCTTCTCCACCTCCTCGAACTTGGCATCCACCTGCTTCTGGTACTCATTGGCCATGGCATCGAGCCGCTCAATGGCCTCATTATATTTGGCAATCGACTTGAATATCTTCTCGCTGTTTACTACTGCATAGTTCTGTGCCGATACTGCGGCTGCGAGGCCCAGGATCGCGGTCAAGGTTAAAATAAATCGTTTCATAATCGCAAATTTTAATCTCCTTTATACAAATATACGAATTATTTTCAAATTTATTGCCAAAACGCATTAGAATGATTGACCCATTCGGAAGTGGAACTGGCTACCGCTACGCTCCGTGCCACCCATCGGTGCATCGAATCCCCATCCCCAGTCGATACCGAGCAGACCGACAATAGGCAGGTAGATACGTACACCCACACCGGCTGAACGCTTGATGCGGAAGGGCGAGAACTCTCTCCATGAGTTGAAACCGCTACCACCCTCCAGGAAGCCGAGGACGTAGATCTGCGACTGCTGCTGCAGGATCACGGGGTAACGCAACTCCAGCGTATATTTATTATAGGCGAGTGAGTAGTTGCTGCCGATGGGATCCAGCTCGCCATCGTCGTAACCACGCAGACCGATAATGTCGACACCATACATCGTGTAGCCACTCATACCGTCACCACCGACCTCAAAACGCTCGAAGGGTGAGATCTTGTTCTTGTCGTAGTGACCCAGGAATCCCATCTCGGCGGCAGCCATCAGGACGAGGTTACCGTTCGATGTAAGGGGCTGATACCAGCGGCCACGCAACTGCCAGCGGTGGTACTCGATAAAGCGATAACGGTCCTGCTGTGACATGTTGGGATCGCTGTAATCCTTCTTGTCCCAGAGTGAGTAGGGAGGTGTAACGGCCACCGTAGCCGAGAACTCCGAACCCGTACGGGGGTAGATGGGCTGATCCACGGTCGAACGACCGAATGCAATCTTAAGCGAAACGTCGTTTGCCACACCATTGTTCATGATGAAGTAGCTCCAGTTCTTCAATGCATAGCGAGTGTACTGCAACTGCGCGTAGAGCGTAAAGTTGGGATCGGGCCAACGCAGACGCTTACCCAGACCGAGGGCGGCACCGAACGAACGGAAGTGCATGGTCGATGTCTGCCAGATGTAGTATGCGTTGTTCTGCTCCGACCAGTGTACCGATACAGAGAGCGAGTTGGGCTTGCGGCCACCCACCCAAGGATCGGTGAAGCTACCCGAGATAGCCTTATAGAATGTACCGTTGGTCTGACCCGAGATTGAGAGCTTCTGGTTCTGACCCTGCGGGTAGGGACGCCATGAGCCCTTGTTGAAGAAGTTGCGGGTAGAGAGGTTGTTCAGGGTGATACCAACAGAACCTACGAATGATCCTGCACCCCAACCACCGGCAAGGTTAAACTGGTCGCTGGCCTGCTCCACCAGAGGGAAGTCGATATTTACCAGCTCGTCGGTGATAGGCTGTACGTCGGGCTGCAACTGCTCGGGGTCGAAGTGACCCATGCTTGTGATCTGTCGCAGTGAGTACATAAGCATCGAACGGTCGTAGAGCATACCGGGGTAGATGGTCAGCTCACGACGGATAGCCTCGTCATTTACACGAGTGTTACCAGTGATGCCTACGTTATTGATTGTAAACTGCTTACCCTCGAATACCTTGATCTCCATGTCGATCGTATCCTCAGCCACAACGTGCTCGGCGGGCTCGATCTGCGACATCAGGTAACCGTTGTTCTGATACATGCTCGCTACCGATACACCCTCGGGGTCAACCTCGCGGCCTACACCCAGACGCTTGTGCATCGACTTCTTGTCGTACATATCGCCCTTCTTGACGCCGAACAACTGCTGCAGCTGCTCGGTGGGATATGCCGAGTTACCCACCCACTTAACGTCGCGGATGTAGAACTTGTTACCCTCCGAAAGGTTGATGTGGATACCGATATTCTCATCGTCGATGGTATAGATCGAATCACTCAGGATAGTGGCGTTACGGTAACCGTTCGAGTTATAGAAGTCAATCAACAGATTCTTATCCTCCTTGTAGTCCTCCATCTTGAGCTTGCGGTTCTGGAAGAAGAGGATCGACTTCTGGTGAGTCTTCTTGAATGTACGGCGCAGACGTTTTGCCTCAAAACCCTCGTTACCCGAGAAGGTAATCTCCTGGACACGTACCTTCGGGTTGCGCTTAACCTCAAATGTCACATTTACAGCGTTGTCGATAGCCGTATCGTTCTCGATGCGGGTGTTTACCTCCACGTTGCGGTAACCCTTTTCGGTGTACTCCTTCTTGAGCAGGCGCTCCGAACGGTCGATAACGTAGTCCGAGAGCTCGGAGTTGCGGCGCAGAGCCAGTTTCTCCAGCAGGTCGTTACGCTTCGAGCTACCGATACCCTCTCCCACGATATTCCAGTTATATACGCGGGGACGCTCCTTAAGCATAAGCTCCAGATCAACGCTGTCGCCATCGATTGTAGCACCAACCTTTACGTCCGAGAAGTAACGCTGACCCCACAGACGGGTGATCGAGTTACCCACGAACGAGCTGGGCAGATATATCGAGTCACCAGGGATAAGACCCGATGTGGCGCGAACAAGATTCTCGTTCAGGTTCTTGATGCCGCTCACGTTCACCTTGCGGATGTAGTATCGCTTGGGTGTCTCACGAGCCGAGAGCATGGGGGCATCCTCGTTAAACTCTATCTTTATACTGTCCTTTCGCTCCTGCTCCTGTGCCATCGAGTGCTTTGCACCCAGTAGCAGCAGAGCGGTGATAGTGACAAATAGTTTACTTGCGTATTTCATTATATATCTAAAATTCAATTACTTGACTAATCCGTAGCGACGGTCACGCTCGTTGTAGGCCTTGATAGCCTCCTCGAGAGCCTCGGCGCCGAAATCGGGCCACAGCACGTCGGTGAAGTAGAACTCCGAGTATGAAGCCTGCCACATCATGAAGTTACTCAGACGGCACTCGCCGCTGGTACGGATGATAAGGTCGGGATCGGGCATCGAGGCGGTGTAGAGCGACTGCGATATAGCCTGCTCGTCAATATCCTGCGGCTGCAACTCACCGTTGGCCACCTTCTGCGCCAGCTGCTGCATGGCATGAGTTATCTCGCTACGCGATGAGTAGTTCAGCGCCAGCGCCAGCGTCATGCGCTCACCCTGAGCAGTCTTGCCTGTGATGCGGTCCAGCGCATCGTTTACCTTCTGCGAGAAACGCGAACGGTCACCGATGATCTCTACGCGCACACCCTCCTGGCACAATTCGGGCGTATTCATCTCCACGCCTGTGCACACCAGCTCCATCAGGGCATCCACCTCGGCCTGGGGGCGTCCCCAGTTCTCGGTCGAGAAGGCATATACGGTAAGGTACTTCACGCCGATCTCTGCTGCTGCCTTTACGGTGGCACGCAGTGCCATCATACCTGCAAAATGACCCTCGCTGCGATCCTTACCTCGCTGCTTGGCCCATCGTCCGTTACCATCCATGATGATGGCAATATGTTGTGGTATCTTCATCTCTTGGTTCATATAACTCACAAAGTTAGATAAATTTACTCGGAAATTAAAGGATTTTCGCGTTTTTATCTATAAAACAACCTTAATCGCACCATAAATATGGTGTTTGGAGGTTGTTTTGCATGCTTTTTCTGAAGAAATGGGGGTTAGTTACGGATGTCCACATCCCACATCATCTTACAATGTAACGTTTCGTAAAATGATATATTGTGCGCCACCACCAATAAAATCTGCTCCTTGGCACGGCGTACGCGGATGCGGGTGCCGTCGCCGATGCGGAACGAACGGTTGTCAACCGAGAGCTTTGCCTCGCCATAACGGGTGTGGATCGTCAGTTCCACCTCTGCCGAATCGGGTACTACGACGGGTCTTACACCGAAGTTGTGCGGAGCCAGTGGCGTGAGCAGAAAACAGCCGCAGTCGGGTGCTACGATAGGGCCTCCGGCACTAAGCGAATAGGCTGTAGAACCTGTTGGGGTAGAGACGATTACTCCGTCGCCATTGTATTGCGCCACGAGCTGCGAATTGACCTTCGCCTCGACCTTTACCATCGTGGCCTCGGCACGCTGTACGGCTATCTCGTTCAGAGCTGTCATCGTGCCTTCTGCCTGCTCGATGCCGCTTATCTCGAGCATCGTGCGGGGCTGTATGTTGAGACGGTTGTTTGCTATATCCTCGAAGAGAGCCTCCACGCCATCGCGAGTGGCCGAAGAGAGGAATCCCAGATGTCCGAAGTTGATGGCTGCAACGGGTATGGAGCGGTCGCTCAGACGGTGTATTCCCTCAAGCAGCGTTCCGTCGCCTCCGCAGCAGAGCATAAGCGTGGCATCGGGCTGCTCGCCAGTGCTATTGGTGTATATTTTTGCAGGATCCACACTCTGGCCGGTGATCTGTCCTACGACCTGGGCAAACTCCTGATTTATTGCATAATCGAAGCCATAATGCCCGATAAGTTGCATGAGTTGTTGTACCTCTGCGGCAGCTTCGGCAATCTGTGGGCGGGAAAAAAGTACAATTTTCATCTTATCCTCGAAAAAAATAAGTAACTTTACGCAGCAAAGATAACGATTTTATGACAAAACTCAGTGTTAATGTAAATAAGATTGCCGTATTGCGTAATTCGCGCGGTGGCAATGTGCCCAATGTTTTGCAGACCTCGCTCGATATTGAGCGTTTTGGCTCGGAGGGAATCACCGTACATCCGCGTCCCGATGCGCGCCACATCCGCTATGACGATGTGCGCGAACTGAAGGCGGCAATCGCGACAGAACTAAATATCGAGGGTAATCCCATTCCCTCATTTATCGACCTTGTTATGGAGGTGCGTCCCGCACAGGTGACACTCGTGCCCGATGCCGAGGATGCCATCACATCGAATGCAGGCTGGGATACCATCCGTCACCGCGAGTACCTCAAGGATATCTGCTCACGCTTTAACGATGCCGGCATCCGCACCTCGATCTTCGTTGACCCGAAGGTGGAGATGGTCGAGGCGGCTGTGGAGTGCGAAGCACAGCGCGTGGAGCTCTATACCGAGGCCTACGCCGCAGGCTATGCTGCCGATCGTGAGGCAGCTATTGCCCCCTATGTCGAGGCTGCCGAGGCTGCGCGCCGCGTCGGTCTGGGACTCAACGCAGGCCACGATCTGAGCCTTGAGAATCTGACCTATTTTGCCGAGCGCATCCCCTGGTGCGACGAGGTGTCGATTGGTCATGCCCTGATTGCCGATGCGCTCTATTATGGATTGGAGAATACGGTGCAGATGTATCGCCGTTGTCTTATTCCTTCACTTAAGTAAACAGCAATGAACGAGATAGTTACTCCACTGCAAAAACCTATATTCAAAACCATCTCCGCCATTGTCGATCGTCTTGGCGTGGAGGCCTACGTTGTGGGCGGCTACGTGCGTGATTACTATCTGCATCGCCCTTCGACCGATATCGACGTGGTGGTGGTAGGTAGCGGTATTGAGGTTGCCGAGGCTCTGGGTCGCGAGGTGCGTGGCAAGGTGTCGGTATTCAAGACCTTCGGCACGGCTATGGTGCGTGCAGGTGGTCAGGAGGTGGAGTTTGTCGGAGCTCGCAAGGAGTCCTACTCGCACGACTCGCGCAAGCCGCAGGTGGAGCCCGGCACGCTGGAGGATGATCAGCGCCGAAGAGACTTTACCATCAACGCTATGGCGTGGTGCCTGAATGGCGACCGCTATGGCGAGCTGGTCGATCCCTTCGACGGAATGTACGATCTGGATGACTGTATTATCCGTACGCCGTGCGATCCCGACATCACATTCTCGGACGATCCGCTGCGTATGATGCGAGCTATTCGTTTTGCAACGCAGTTGGGTTTCGATATTGACGAGGCGACCTTCGAGGCTATTGAGCGCAACAAGGAGCGCATAAAGATTGTGTCGAAGGAGCGCATCGTAACCGAACTCA
>JAFOXS010000251.1 GCA_017391665.1 Alistipes sp.
CGGCGGCTCGGAGCTTGTCGAGAAGGATGCCGCAAGCGGCACCGACGGACTGGATCTGGAGTATGCTACGGCGTGGAGCTATGGTCGTGCCGAGAGCCTTAATATGTTCGTGCCCGACTTTATGGGTGGCGCTTCGACCGACACCTTTGCAGCGGACGGCCCCGTGGCGGAGTCGCTCAGGGAGTACGGCCTGGAGCAGATGGCGCAATATATGCCCCGCTATCGTGGTGCACAACCCTATACGGCTGGCCCGACATATCTGGGTGCGGCGACAATCTTCCTGGCCATTATGGCGTTGTGGCTTCTGCCCTCGCGTCAGCGATGGTGGATTGTGGGTGCATCAGTATTTACCCTGCTCATGTCGTGGGGTAATAACCTGATGTGGTTCACTGAATTATTATTCGACTACCTGCCTGGCTACAATAAGTTCCGCACTTTGTCGATGGCACTCGTTGTCATGCAGTGGACCGTGCCTCTGCTGGCAGCTCTGGGTATTGCCCGTGTGGTGGCCGAGGACGCAGACACGGCCCGCATCAAGAAGGCTCTGCGATGGGCCGCAGGAATATGCATCGGCGTATTGCTCGTGATGATTGTCGGCGGTCGCTCGCTGGGCGACTATGGCATGCAGGAGGGTGGCGAGTCACTCTCGGCGCAGCTGCACGAGATGCTCTCTCAGCAGGGAGGCGATGAGTATATCCGTCAGGGTGTGCATGAGCAGATTGCATGGGCTGCAGCCTCGGCAATGGCCGACGAGAGAGTAGATGCCATGCAGGCTGATGCGTGGCGTTCGCTTCTGTTCGTGGTGCTGGCAGTTGTGGCGGTGGCAGGTTATGCCGCACGCAAGGTGATTAAGAGTGCACCCGTGCTATGTTGTGTGCTGGCAGTGGTTGTGGCGGCCGACCTTATAAATGTGGATACACGCTACCTCAATCACGATTCATTCGTAGATGCCTACACGGCAAAGATAACACCTACGGAGGCCGACCGTCTGATCATGGAGGACAAGGATCCTGCTTATCGTGTGCTGAATCTTACGGTGTCGCCCTTCAACGACGCCACAACATCATATTTCCACCGCTCGGTGGGTGGCTACCATGGTGCGAAGCTCTCGCGCTATCAGGATATGATCGACCGCCACCTCTCATACCTGCATGAGGGTGTGCTGGATATGCTCAACGTGCGTTATATCATCGACTCTCCTACGGCCGATGGCGTATTCGTCCGCGAGACAGCAAACGGTGCTGCGTGGATGGTCGAGAGCGTTGTGCGTGCATCATCGCCACAGGAGGAGATCGAACTTGTTGGCAAGATCGACACCAAGCGTGAGGCCGTGATGACGGATGAGTATCTGCCCGAGAACTTCAACTTCTCCGCGGGCGAGATCTCGCTTGAGGAGTACCGACCCAACTACCTGCGCTACAAGGCTACGGCACAGGGCAATGCGCTGGTGGTATTCTCCGAGATATTCACCAAGCAGGGCTGGACAGTAAAGATCGACGGAGAGGAGGCTCGCCCCTTACGAGCCGACTACATACTGCGTGCCGTGGAGTTGCCCGCAGGCGAGCACACCGTGGAGTGGAGTTACCGTGCACCCAACTGGGCACTTGTCGAGGGTATAGCCCTGGCCTGCTCGGTGGTGGTTCTGGCAGCATTTTTATTAACCCTAATATATCTGATCCGCAATGCGCGACGACAAGAGAATAAAGCGTAAGGTACGCCGTTCGTACATCGTTTCTACAATAAGTATCGCACTGGTACTCTTCCTGTTGGGTTCGGTGGGCTATATGCTCACGGCAGCCCTTGGCACGGCTCACTCGCTGCGCAACAGCGTGACCCTCTCGGCCGAGCTCGACAGCTCCCTTAAGTCGGAGCAACGCACCGCCATAGAGCAAAGAATCACCTCCATGGATGGTGTTACCGGCGTAGAGTTTTCAGCCAGGGAGGAGAAGATTCAGGACGAGGAGTTTCGCCGTATGTTCGCATCCGAGATCGAAAACATCCTCGCCGAAAATCCCCTGCGCGACAGCTACGAGGTGCACATTGGCGCACTTGAGAGCGATGCCATAGCTGAGATGGCCGACCGCCTGGCCTCGATCGAAGGCATAGTCTATGTGGCCTACCCCGCATCGACAATCGAGCAACTGCACTCGACCATCAACAAGATCATAATCGGCCTGATGGTATTTGGTGGTGCGCTGCTGCTCATATCGCTCATACTTCTGAACAACACCATACGTCTGGCCATCTTCTCGCGCCGTTACCTTATCAATACGCTGAAGCTGGTAGGCGCCACCAAGGGATACATCATGCGACCCTTCCTCTCAACGGCGGCCAAGCAGGGTCTGGCGGCAGGTCTGGCGGCAAGCCTGTTGTTCGGCGCCTCGCTGGCGGCACTGAGCGGCGCCATGCCCGAGATCGTCGCGACATCGGAGCTGGTAAAGGTGGCGATCACCGTAGGCTGTATGATTGTCGGCGGCCTTCTCATCTCGCTGCTCTTCACCACATTTGCGGTGAACAAATTTGTAAATATGAAATCAAATAAGATATACCTATATTAATGAAACAGTTACTCAACAACTTGCGCGCGCGCTTCAACGCCGCAACCGACAAGAATGACGAGCAGATGCCACTGACCGTGCGCAACTACGTGCTCATCATCGCGGGCTTCGTTGTAATCCTCATCGGCATGGTGCTGATGACGGGCGGTGGCAGCGACAACCCCGAGGTATTCAATTATGAGATGTTCTCATGGCGACGCATCACATTGGCTCCCATCCTTATCGTGGGTGGCTTCGCCTTCGAGATATATGCACTACTGAAACGTTTTTAATCAACAAAACTCCACAACCTTTGGTCGCGCTCACTCGGAGCCGCTTGCGGCGACCAAAGCCCCTGCCTGAGGCGGGGGTTGGGGGTGGGTCAGACTTGCAATATGCGGACAAAGTCCGCAAGGTATGCCTAAATAAGCAAGTACACTCCCATTTTTAGTGTAACAGGGAGATAAATAATAACCCAAAAATACAATGACAATCGTAGAATCAATCATACTCGGTGCAGTACAAGGTCTGACCGAGTTTCTGCCCGTATCGAGCAGTGGCCATCTACAGATAGCTAAGGCTCTGCTGGGTGTCGAGATAGAGGAAAATCTCGCCTTCGACACCACATTGCACGCCGCAACCGTACTGAGCACAATCGTAATACTCTGGCCCGAGGTCAAGCGCCTTGTGGTGGGCATATTCTCGCGCCATTTTAACGAGGAGCAGGCCTACGTCCTGAAGATTCTGCTCTCGATGATTCCCATCGGCATCGTGGGCTTTGCGCTGAAGGATTACCTTGATGCAATGCTCTCATCGCCCTACATTCTCACAATCGTAGGTGCTATGTTGTTGCTGACGGCGGCACTGCTCGCCTTTGCATACTATGCACGTCCCCGACAGAAAGAGAATATTTCATACCGTGACGCCTTCATCATCGGTGTGGCGCAGGCTGTGGCTGCCATGCCGGGTCTATCGCGCTCGGGTTCAACCATCGCAACAGGTCTTATTCTGGGCAACAAGAAAGAGGCTATGGCGCAGTTCTCATTCCTGATGGTGCTGGCTCCTATTCTGGGCGAGATGTTTCTCAACATCGTCAAGGGCGAGGTGGTATTCGCTTCGATTGGCGTGGCGCC
>JAFOXS010000098.1 GCA_017391665.1 Alistipes sp.
TGCATATACTCCTGGGGATTACGGCCTATGCCACGTATCACCACACGCACATCGTCGGCTTGCATAAACTCCTCTTTGTCAACGATGTTACAATCGTTTATTTCAAGCGTTGAATGATATAGCTCAGCATCCTTGCCTACGATAATTCTATTCGTCGCAGCATCGATTCCAACTACTGCTACGCCACTGAGTTCGCACTCAAAGCCGCGCTTCTGACCAATGGTGTAGAACGCCACGCCAGCATGACTTCCCACTTTTCGACCCTCGGTATCGACCACATCGCCCTTAAGGGTAAGCGCAGGCTGCGTGCGACTAATGTAGTCGCGATAACTCTCGCCTCGCAGAAAGCATAATCCCATGCTCTCCTTGGCATGCATAAAGCCTGAGCGTATATTATCCTTTATCACATGCCCCATGGGCGTCAGGGCACGTTGCAGCACGTGCTGACTTAATCCCCACAGATAGTAGGACTGATCCTTGCGGCTATCGTCGGCACGCGCAACGTATAAATGGTTGTTGTAACGCTCTATGTTGAAGTAGTGCCCCGTAGCCACATGCTCTATGCCACGCCTGTCGGCCTCATCGATGAGGTAACGCCACTTGATCATCGGATTGCACACCGTGCAGGGCGCAGGCGTACGACCTGCGGCATAACTGTCGGTAAAATAATCAATGATTCGATGGCGAAATTCTGCCTGCACATCAAGCGAAGAGTGTTCGATACCAAGCTCGGTGGCATATCGCTTGGCCGAGAGTAGCAGGTCGGCATCGCCCGTGGTGTCGAGCGTGAGGCTCTCAACCTCATACTCCTCGAGCAGCAGACGTGCCGCCGTGCGGCTGTCCATGCCACCACTGAATGCCAACAATACACTCTCCTTCATACACTTACTCCTCTGCCTTTTCTATGTGTGAGCGCATATAGTGCAAAACCTCCTCCATGCTTTCGGCGAACTTCTCGACATCCTCCTGATAAACGAAAACCTTGTTGCGTTCGTTTACCGTGCCCGTAGGGGTGATCTTTTTGCGGAGCTCGGTGATCGAGAGGTAGTAGTCGTTCGAGCGAGTAGTTTTCACATCAATAAAATAGGTGCGATGACCGGCCTTCACCATTTTGGTATATACCGACTCACCATAACCATCACCAGCGGCGTGGTTATCCAATTCAGAAACAGGAATCATAAATTAGGTTTTTTCGGGTTAATATTTCTATTGTTTCTCGTTTCGTAGTATGTCGTGGGCGGTGGGGCTATTGCCCTGCAAGGATTGTTGCTCCCTGCTCATCCCAGGCCTTCAAAATCTCAAGGGCTCGCTTGAAGGCGGGATTCTCGCGCGGGTTCATCACACGATAGAACTCGCTTGTGGAGTAGAGCCGCTGTGCAATCATTGCTCTTAATTGCGTGCAGATCAACTCCTTTGAGTGGTTAAATTCACTCTCATTGTACTCTATATTGCGCTCCGCGGCGGCTTCCGTAAGCCTTGTCAGCTGCTCCTGCCCGAGCACAAATCCGCGCTCGAACTCGGCAAAAGTAGGGTACATCCTGTCGAGCTGCTCGCGGTTAAGATCCATATACTCCATCAGGAAGTCATTATAGACGCCCTGCGCCACCATGCGAGCCATGTAGTTGCTCACACGTGTAGTATCATCCTTTATTCGCACATCGGGCTGAATGCCACCGCCTCCATGCACTGTGCGACGCGAACGCAACGTGAGATACTGGGGCAGTGCGCTCTGCGTGCTATCGCTCTCCTGGCCACTTAGGCGTGCAATATGAGCCTTATAATATTCATCCTTATGTCCCTTCTCGTACGGTCGCTGTATGACACGTCCCGAGGGAGTGTGATATCGTGCCACGGTCAGACGCATGGCCGAGCCATCGCCCAGCGGTATCTGACGCTGCACCAAGCCCTTGCCAAAGCTGTCGTCACCCACAATGACGGCACGATCCCAGTCCTGCAACGCTCCGGCGACAATCTCCGAGCCCGAAGCCGATGCCTCATCGATAATCACCACTACGTTGCCCGAGAACTCTCCTCCGGCGTTGGACCGATAGACCTCAGGCCCTACGGTGCGTCCCTCAATGTAGGTTACAAGAGCCTGCCCAGGCAGGAAATAACCCGCCATATCGACCGCCTGATCCAGCAGACCTCCGCCATTGCTGCTAAGATCCAGAATCAGCGACTCGGCACCCGACATTCTTGCCATAGCCTCGCGGAACTCACGCATCGTAGTGCGACCAAAGCGATTGACCTTGATGTATGCAATGCCATCGTCGGCCATAAAGGCGGCATCGACAGTGGTAATGGGTATATTGTCGCGCACCACATCATAGGTCCTGACGCTCGGCTCTCCGCGTCGCGCAACGCCCAACCTTACAACGCTACCTCGCATACCACGCAACTTTGGAGCAACATCATCACGCTTTATGCCGACAACACTCTCTCCGTTAATTGCTACAATGCGGTCGTTTGCCCTCAGACCGGCACGCTCCGACGGCCCTCCATCGACGGTATTGATTACCATGATAGAGTCCTTGTATATATTATACTCAATGCCCACACCGCTGAACTCGCCCTCGAACGACTCGTTTTGCTCGCGCATCTCCTCAGCCGTAAGATATACCGAGTGGGGATCCAGGTCAGCGAGCATGCTGCGGATACCACTCTCAACCAGCGGTGAGAGCTGCAGCGAATCTACATACATCCCCTGCAGGTAGCGGTAGAAGGTGTTGAGTTTCTGCAATTGTATGACGGCTTCGTTACGACGTTGAGCCTCCGCCCCAAGTGGGCAGAGCAGAATAAGTGCCACGAATACCGACCATACAATACGCTTCATATCTCTCTCAGAATTAGTAAAACAAAGTCTTAAGCCAAGGCGCTCACTACAGCCTCGAACTCCACACTCTGCTGCTCGCCCGTACGCATATTCTTCACCGTAGCACGACGCTCCGCGAGCTCGTTGCTGCCGATGATTACAACGTAGGGGATCATGCGACGGTTGGCATACTCCATCTGCTTTTTCATCTTCGCAGCCTCGGGATAGATCTCGGCAGCGATGCCTGCATCACGCAACGTGCGGATAATCTGCATCGATGCCATCTGCTCTGCCGCGCCAAGATTTACGAACAGTACCTTGGTTGTGAAGTTAACCTCCTCGGGGAAGAGATCCAGACCCACCATCACATCGTAGATGCGGTCGGCACCAAACGAGATACCCACACCCGATGTGTTGGGCAGACCGAAGATACCCGTAAGGTCGTCGTAGCGACCACCACCGCAGATCGAACCGATGGCATAATCCAAAGCCTTCACCTCGAAGATTGCTCCGGTATAGTAGTTCAAACCACGTGCCAGAGAGAGATCCAGCTCAATGGGAAGCTCAAGACCGAGAGCCTCGACATATGAGAAAATCTCGGTCATCTCCTCGATACCCTTAACGCCTGTCTCCGACACGCCAATAACCTCACGCAACTGAGCCAGCTTATCGGCATTAGAGCCGCTGAGCTCAAGTATAGGTTGAAGCTTCGCGATAGCCTCCTGCTCAAGGCCACGCTCTGCAAGCTCTGCCTTTACGTTATCCAGACCGATCTTCTCCAGCTTGTCGATAGCAACGGTGATATCCATCATCTTATCGGCGTGACCGATAGCCTCGGCAATACCGTACAGAATCTTACGGTTGTTCATCTTCAGCACA
>JAFOXS010000182.1 GCA_017391665.1 Alistipes sp.
AAGCAGGCTAAGCCCCGCATCAAGAAGGCAGTTAAGGCTGCTGTAGATGCTGAGGAGGCTACTGTTGCTGAGGTTGTAGCTGCAACCGAGGAGGCTTAATAAACTCATAAGCAAAGAAATTATTAACACTTTAATAAAAAGACAATTATGGAAATCAAAGCAGCAGATGTAATGAAGCTCCGCAAGATGACTGGCGCTGGTATGATGGATTGCAAGAAGGCTCTTCAGGAGGCTGAGGGCGATTTCGAGCGCGCTAAGGATATCATCCGCGAGAAGGGTAAGCTCGTTGTTAGCAAGCGTGCTGACCGCAGCGCATCTGAGGGTGTTGTTGTAACCAAGATCGTTGGCCAGAAGGCTTACTTGTTGTGCCTCGCTTGCGAGACCGACTTCGTAGCACAGAACTCTGAGTTCTCAGCTTCAGCTAACGCTATCCTTGACATCGCAGTAGCTAACGATGCAGCTGATACAGAGGCATTGATGGCTATCAAGAACGCTGAGGGTATCACTGTAGAGGAGATGGTTACCGAGAAGTCAGGTCAGACTGGCGAGAAGGTAGAGTTGGCTTACTATGGCCGCATCGAGGCTCCCTACTGCAACGCTTATGTTCACTTCAACAAGAAGCTCGGTACTATCCTTGGTTTCAACAAGGAGGTTTCTGAGGAGGTTGCTCACACCATCGCTATGCAGGCAACTGCAATGGCTCCTATCTCTATCGACGAGAACGACTGCCCCGCAGAGGTTGTTGAGAAGGAGAAGGCTATCGCTTTGGAGATGATGAAGCAGGATCCCAAGAACGCTAACAAGCCTGAGGAGATCTTGGCTAAGATCGCTGAGGGTAAGATGCGTAAGTTCTATGAGGAGAACACCCTCTTGAACCAGGCTCTCGTTGGCGAGAAGATCTCTATCCGCGAGTTCTTGCAGCAGGCTGATAAGGAGGCTACTGTTGTTGCTTACAAGCGTTTCGCTTTGGAGGCATAGTAGAATCCACTATCATAAGAAAAATCCCAGCCCGAAAGGGTTGGGATTTTTTTTGTTGGAGTGAGGTTGACTATATGCTTTTATATACCTTTTCCGATATAACTTCTTAGTGCCGTAACATACTCTTCAAATGCTGCTATGCCGTCTTCTGTTATACGGCACGTTGTGCGGGGCATTTTGCCCTTGAAGCCCTTTTCGATAGTTATATAGCCTGCCTTTTGTAGCTTATCTATCTGTACGCTCAGGTTGCCTGCCGTGGCTCCTGTCTGTTCGCGCAGGAAGACAAAATCAGCACTTTCGACACCCAATAGCACCGACATCACGGCCAGACGCAATTCAGAGTGTAGCAGAGGGTTTAACTCTTTGAACATAGGCTGTCGGCTTTGCTGTTGTACTTGTGATTGAGGATGTGGCCCGGCACAACCATCATACAGAAGAATATGGCGGCAAATACTATCAGCTCGCCCCAAATCCAGTTATCAGAGATATTTGCCAAAGAGCCACTTTGAGACTTAATAAAAATTACAGTAGGAAAAATCAGAGAGGCGAACATCGCTATCCAGCCGCATATTGCCGTAATGCGATGTTTGATAACGCAGCCCGTCAGGACGGTCCCGATACCCATCACAACAACTGTGAGGTAGCTAATTGAGCCTCCAAAGACAACGATTCCAGTCATTAACCACCCAAATGATACTCCGATAACTACCCATATCATCGAGACGATTCGGTCGATGTAGTTGCGTGCGCTCGGTTCGTTTTTGTTGAATAGAATCATTCCTATCCAACCGATGATGGGTATAGCAAACCACGACCACGCCCAGCTATGGCTCCAACCCAGGTAGAGTGTCAAAGCATTGAATAGCGATACGGCAATAGTTGTGTATCCCCAGATCAGAAATGGTGTGCCGGTGTTGCGTGCCAAGCGGGCACGCGTGTCCTGAATCATTGAGGTGATGAGTTCCAAACTCTCAGCCTCGTTTAAGTGTTTGTGTGTCATAGTAATTAATTGTAATAGTTGAGTGAAACATTGTGCGAAACACCGTTGTTCGCTTATTATCTAATGCAAATATAAAGTAGTTTATAATATAAACCAAATTATTTGCAGATTATTTTTACGCAATTTCGCAAACACGAGTAGGGAAATAAAAAAAAGGAAGAACTTTAGTTCTACCTTAACTTTAGAGAAGTGCTACTATTTTTTCAAGCCACTTTTTGTCAACCTCATCGAATGTAGCAAGGTGCTCGCTGTCGATGTCGAGCACGGCCACTATCTCCTCGCCTTGCCATACGGGAACAACAATCTCGCTGCGCGAGAGGCTGCTGCACGCGATATGCCCTGGAAATAGCTCTACATCGGGCACAAC
>JAFOXS010000187.1 GCA_017391665.1 Alistipes sp.
AAAAAATAGTATCTTTGTATTATGAATACAGATATACTACTCTCCTTGGTAAGCTTGATGCTACCAACTGATATGCTTACAGCCTTTAATGTTGTAAAGGTTGAAAATGATTCTCAGCGTATAGCCATACATCTTGACGAGAAGATCCCCGAAGCGATAAGTTCCGCGGATCATTACGAGTCTAAGGGTTTTCTTGATGCTGTTACTATGCGTGACTTTCCTATTCGCGATAAGGCTGTTGATCTGATAGTTCGTCGTCGTAGATGGTTAGATAAACGCACAGGTAAGTGTATCGTTTTTCCATACTCTGATTACAAGTCTGAAGGCACCCGCTACTCCAAAGAGTTTGCGGCTTTTTTAAAAGAATTGTATGGAGACGATGGCTACGACTTGCCATTCGCTTGATAGGTTCCACCATATAAACGGAGATACTTTCGAACGACAATACAAAGAGGTTTTAAGCGGCTATAGACAATGGCGCGAACTATCGCACGCTGATGAGTGGCTCATCTTTCCAGAGAATGTTGGTAAACGCCTGTGTATTGATGAGACCTCAATGTCTAATGGCGAACTATACACCATCGTGACCAACCCAGAGCGTAATGCGGGTAGAGGGACATTAGTAGCCATAATAGAGGGTGTAGCCTCGGAGAATATCATTAAGACACTGCAACTTATCCCCGAGGATAGACGAAACATTGTCGAGGAGGTAACGATGGACCTCTCGAATAGTATGCACCTTATAGTACGTCGTTGCTTTCGTAATGCTAAGCGTACTATAGATCGTTTTCATGTGCAAAAATTAGCGTGCGATGCACTGCAAGAGATGCGTATTGCTCATCGTTGGGATGCCATACAGGCCGATACAGATGCTCGTGAGGAGGCAAAAATTGCTGGCGTAGAGTATAAACCTGAGATTATGGATAATGGAGATACTCGCAAACAACTATTAGCACGAAGTCGTCACTTGCTCTTTAAGTCTCCAGATAAGTGGACACCCGCGCAGAAGAAAAGAGCTGGCATACTCTTTATGCTTTATCCTGATATCAAAGAGGCGTACTCTTTATCTCACTCCCTGAGGATGATATATAATAGTAATAGTAAGAAGGATGCTGCTCGTCTATCACTTGCTCGATGGTATAATAAGGTAGACATCGCAGGATTCAAAAGTTTTAATGTAATTGCCGCTACTATTTATGAGCACTATGAGGAGGTTCTAAACTTCTTTAATAATCGCTCTACAAATGCCTTTGCTGAGAGCTTCAACGCTAAGATAAAACAATTCAGAGCTATGCTCAGAGGAATATCTGATCTAAAGTTTTTCTTCTTTAGATTAGCTAAACTTTATGCTTAACCCCCACCTCTTTTCGGGTGTCCCTAAGATTGCTCAAACTATAAGAAAATATAATAATGACGGGATTTTTGAGAGGGCAACTCCGCTATCCGATTGATTAATAATTGCGTTGATTTTTTTGTGCAGTGTGAGTAATACAATAAAAAGTATATCTTTTATTGTATATTTAATTTATCTTAATGTTGTAAAAGGGCCAATCTGCTTTCAAGTGTTGCATATTAGGTTTTGTTGTTATAATTTTGTGATAGAAAATAAACAAAGCCTCACGAATATTATGAATGATAATGATGCTAACATGCGTACACAGCCCAAGACCGCACTACTATTTGAGTATATAAAGAGTAGCTCGAATTCCACATCTTCGATTGCTACAGAGTACTATGCCATAGGTTATATCATCCATGGCAACTGCTGCGTGCATAGCGATTGCCGCAGCTTCGACATCCCCGAGCAATGCCTCTATATCCTCGAGCGCGGTAGACACATCATAGAGAACAAGCCCGATTGTAATGGCATGTTCGAGCAGGTAGTTCTGCACTTAGACGAGAGTGACATATCCGCAGATGTGGTGTCCGAGGCAGAGGATAGTCGTCTGGATAATGTGGTGATGGGTGCGGTGGTCGAGAACCTTACGCTCGAGGAGCTGGCCGATAGGTGCTTTGTGTCGGTGTCGACATTCAAGCGTCACTTCCGCAAGCGCTACAGCATGCCTCCGCATCAGTGGTTCATAATACGCAAACTCGACCTTGCATACCGCATGATACTCGCCACGGATGTCCCCGTGACGGAGATAGCGCGCCTCTGTGGCTTTACGAACTCATCACACTTCATTGCAGCCTTCAAGCGCCGCTACGACACCACGCCCGCCCTGCTTCGTCGCAACCACCGCATCGGCAGCAAGGGGAATACAAAGTAAAGCATGTCGGCGGAATGGTGCTTTGTGTAAGGCACAAAAAAATAGAGCAAGGGTTGACTTTCGCAGTCAACCCTTTGCATTTAGTTCTATTCCACCTCCTTGAGGTACTCCGACTCGAAGATGTCCACAGGCGCTACTGCATATTGCTCCTTGGTGATGCCGCGACGCTGCAGCTCGCTCTTGATGATGGGCAGTTCGTCGGTGCAAAGAATCAGGTAGTCGTCAATTCTCTTTGGCTCGCAAAGCTCTATGCCGAGCTGATGCTTATAGATGGTGTAGACTAACTCCGAGCAGTAGTAGATGTCGTTGTCGAAGCTAAATGCCGCGTCGTAGCTCTTGCCCAAGAGGTGGTCATACTCAATCTTGATGTCCTCCCTATCTGAGCGCTTGAGCCAATATTTGCCACCCACGCCGCGCGCAATAAACTCATCCAATGGCGTTAGTACCAGTGTACTCAATGTCTCCAATACATAGGGCTCGCCATCTCGCATCACGATAATGCCGCAGTGGGTAACCCTCGAGCGAGTGCCAATCTGTATAAGAGCCGACTGGCGCGTCTTTGTGGTCTGGAATATCACA
>JAFOXS010000267.1 GCA_017391665.1 Alistipes sp.
ACTCCATCGTAATGCCCATGCTCAACACGGAGTTCCGCACCAGTGGCAAGATCTCGGGCGACGAGCACTTCGGCTCAATATCGTGGGACGGCACATCGCCCCACCGCGTGCAGATGAGCGAATTGACCAAATACTCCGAGTTTGAGATCGGCGACGAGGTGATTGCATCGGGTCTGTCGCAATATTTTCCCGAGGGAGTACGTATAGGATACGTGGAGAGCCTGAAGGAGAACGAGAACCACACATCGTATGATGTGGAGATACGTCTGGCAGCCGACATGACACGCCTGAGCAACGTAATTCTGATCGAGAATACGAACTATACCGAGATTTACGAATTGGAGAACGCCGCGCGTTCATCACATTAAGCGAATAAAGGATGCAGAAACAGATATTATATGCAGTGGCCTTTCTGGTGCTGGTGATGTTGCAGATATTCCTTCTGGACAACATCGCCCTGGGGCTCTATTTCCATCCGCTTATATATACGGCCTTTATCATCATGCTGCCGCTCGACCTCAAGCACATATGGGTTATGTTGCTGGCAGCGCTGATGGGACTTACGATAGACCTGCTCACAGGCATGGGCGGACTCAACGTCATCGCCTCAACGGCCATAGGCTTCATGCGTCCCATGTTGCTCAACGCCGCCGTCGGCCACAACACATCGACAGATGACACGATGCCGGCACTGCACCGCCTGCAGCCAAAGAATCTGGCATGGTACATCATTCTGATGGTTGTCGTGCACAGCCTTCTGTACTTCCTGCTGGAGACATTATCGCTGAGCAACCTGCATCACACCCTGCTGCGCCTGGTCGTAAGCGACATTGCGGCGTGCGTGATGATATGGTATCTGGTCAAGTTATTCACCGAAAAGATTATCATTAAATAGCCATGGCAAACGACGATGTATATACACGCCGCATGATACTTCGGTTTATCGTGCTGCTTATCTTTGGCGTGATCGCCTGCCGTATAGGCTACATACAGCTCATCGACACCCGCTATAAGAGCATGGCCGCAGGCAATGTGCTCAACTACGAGGTGCAGTATGCTCCGCGTGGCGAGGTGGTGGATCGTCGTGGAGAGTTTCTGGTGCAGTCGATGGAGTGCTACGACCTGATGGTCATCTACCGCGATCTGCCGAAGGAGGGCTTCGACACCACACGTCTGTGCAATATTCTCTCGCTTTCAAAGGAGCGACTTGTGCGCGAGCTTCGCAATGCCCGAGCCTATCCACGTGCACCACGACTTATCATCGACTACGTAGCCAAGGAGGCCAAGCTCCGCTTCGAGGAGCACAACTTCCAAGGTTTCTATACCGTGCAGCGTACCGCACGCCAGTACCCGCGCAAAATCGGAGGCAACCTGCTCGGTAGCCTGGGCGAGGTGAGCGAGAACGACATCAAGCGTGGCGAGGGCGAGTACAAGAAGGGTGACTACATCGGCAAGAGTGGTCTGGAGCGCGCCTACGAGAGTTACCTGCGAGGTGATGACGGCGTGAAGATCATGGAGCGAGATCGTCATGGCGCAATCAAAGGTTCCTATATGGATGGCATGTACGACACGCTGCCCGTGCCTGGTCTGCGCATTACATCCACGATCGACGCTCGTCTGCAGGCCTTCGCCGAGGAGCTGATGGAGGGCAAGATGGGTGCTGTGGTGGCTATCGAGCCATCGACGGGTGAGATTCTGGTGATGGCATCATCGCCCACGTTCGACCCCGACGCCATGGTGGGTCGCCAGCGAGGAAACAACTACATGGATATGCTATATAATCCGCAGACTCCGATGTTTAACCGCGCCGTGCAGGCGCGCTACCCGCCGGGATCAACCTTCAAGCTCGTGCAGGGACTCATCGGTCTGCAGGAGGGAACACTCACGCCCGAGAATGCCTACCCATGTAACGGTGGTTACCACTGGGGCAACGTGAAGATGGGCTGCCATGCTCACGCTTCACCGCTGGATCTTAGAAATGCCGTGGCACAGTCGTGCAACGCATACTTCTGCTACGTCTTCCGCAACATCATCGAGAACCGCAAGTTCAAGGATGTGAAGGAGGGTCTGGACCGCTGGGTGGAGTATGTCCACAGCTTTGGCTTCGGCCGCAAGCTCGGCTCCGACTTCCTCGACGAGCAGGAGGGCTATGTACCCACGAGTGAGCGCTACGACCGCGTATATCGTGGTTCATGGAACGGACACACCGTACTCTCGCTCTCGATCGGACAGGGTGAGCTGGGTTGTACGCCTCTGCAGATGGCAAACCTGGCGGCTATCGTAGCAAACCGTGGTTACTACTATATCCCCCACATCGTGAAGGCTATCGAGGGTCAGGATTCGCTCGATCGCCGCTTCTACGAGAAGCAATACACGATGGTTGATGCCAAGCACTTTGAACCCATTGTCGAGGGTATGTGGCGCGGAGTGAATGTGCCGGGTGCCGGTACCTCGTCACGAGCCTACCTGCCCGGATGGGATGTGTGCGGAAAGACGGGTACGGCGCAGAACCCCATCGGTCGTGACCACTCGACCTTCCTCTCGTTTGCTCCGAAGGATAATCCCCGCATCGCCATCTCGGTATATGTCGAGCATGGAGGTTTCGGTGCTACAACGGCGTTGCCCATTGCCAGCCTGCTGGAGGAGTTGTATCTGACCGATACGATCACCCGTCCCGAACTGGTGCAGCAGGTGAAGAACCTGCCTTACGCTTTACCATCACGTTATGTAAGAAAGAATGATTCAGCAAAGAAATAACATACGACTTTTCGAGGGTGTCGATCGCGTGGCCATCCTTCTGTACCTGCTGCTTGTACTGGCGGGTCTGACGTGCGTGGCTTCGGCAGGATATGATGACTCGATAGAGGGATTCTTCAACTTCCGACAGAACCACATCAAGCAGGCCATGTGGGCCGGCGTGGCATTTGTCGTGGGATTGTTTATCCTGCTGCTCGACTCGCGATATTATCATATGTATGCCTACTACGCCTATGTCGGGGCGCTGATCTTCACGGCCGGCACCATCGTCATGCCGGAAGCCATAGCCCCCATCACGAAGGGTGCAAAGGCGTGGTATGAGCTGGGACCCGTGAGAATACAGCCGGCCGAGTTTGCCAAGATCGCAACGGCACTGGCCATGGCCCGCATGATGAGTAACTACTCGTTCAACATACACAAGGCGAGTGATCTGTGCCGTGTGGCGATGATCATTCTTCTGCCCTTTGCCATCATTCTGCTGCAGAACGATACGGGATCGGGCGTAGTGCTATGCTCGTTTATCTTTGTGCTCTACCGCGAGGGACTGAACAAGTGGCTATGTATCCCCATTATCATGGTGGCCACGCTCTTTATCTTCTCGTTCCTCTTCACGCCGCTCATACTGCTCATCGTGCTGGTGCTCATCTTCACGCTCTCGAGCGCTATGATGATGGGTGGCGCATGGCGCATGCACGCCATCTTCCTGGCAGGCATTGCTCTCTCGGCATTTGTACTCTATGGTCTCTCGTCCATATTCTTCGATGGCGCACTGAGTGGCTACCAGTCGCTTATCATCACCGTCATCGTGGCTATCGTGGTGGCCGGCGTATATGCCGTACGCAAACACATAACATCGATATTCCTCACACTGGCGCTCTTCATCGGTTCGATGATCTTCGTGCCGGCTGCCGACCTGATCTTCGAGTCGGTGCTACAGCCCCACCAGAAGGAGCGAATACTTAGTTTTTTGGGTATTATCAACGATCCGGCAGGTATCGACTTCAACGTCAACCAGTCGAAGATTGCCATCGGCTCGGGCGGACTCTTTGGCAAGGGATTCATGCAGGGAACACAATCGAAATACTTCGTGCCCGAGAAGCATACCGACTTTATCTTCTGCACTGCGGGTGAGGAGTGGGGATTCATCGGAACGGTAATCGTGCTGTCGCTGCTCTGCGCCATAATACTGCGTCTGATGAAGATGGGAGAGCGACAACAGGAGCCCTTCAGCCGCATATACTGCTACTCGGTGGCGGCAATCTTCCTCTTCCACGTGATGGTGAATCTGGGCATGACCGTAGGTCTGATGCCTGTGATGGGTATTCCTCTGCCCTTTATGAGTTACGGTGGCTCGTCGATGATAGCCTTTACCATACTACTATTTATAGCCATCCGTCTTGACGCCTCGCCAAGCAAGGGTGCCTATGCCCTGAATTAACAACCCACAGCACAAGTATTGTGCTGGCTGACCAATACTACAAACGACAGACTAATAAATAAGATGACCCTCTTCGACTTATTCCTGCTTGCCACGGGCGTAGCCATGGATGCCTGTGCTGTGGCGATGGCCAAGGGAACCACTACGCGCAGACCATCAGTGGGCAACTACATGTGTGTTGGACTGTGGTTTGGAGGTTTTCAGGCGCTGATGACTCTGGCGGGCTATTTCGCAGGCTTTAACTTTACGCATATTGTTGAGAGCTTCGACCACTGGATCTCTTTCTTCCTGCTGGGGTTGCTGGGCGTAGGAATGATCAGGGAGGCGATGTCGAAGGACGAGGAGGCCATGGATGCCAGCTTCGCTGCGAAGAATATGCTTATTATGGCAATCGCCACCAGCATTGATGCTCTTGCGGTGGGAGTCTCACTCTCTTTTGAGGAGGTGAATATATGGTTTGCCGCGCTGCTCATTGGCCTTATCACACTCCTGCTCTCGGCCGTAGGCTTGAAGATTGGCAATATCTTCGGCAACAGATACAAAACCATAGCCGGAATTTTAGGTGGAGTGATGCTGATATGCATCGGTATCAAGATTCTAATTACCCACCTGTTTCTATAATGACAAAAAAACCTCCCTTTTTCGGGGAGGCTTTTTTTATATAAACTCCTTCAGGATGCTGTAGAGCCGTTGTACGGGCAGACCCATCACATTGTAGAACGAACCCTCGATGCCCTCGATGCCGACGTAGCCTATCCACTCCTGGATGCCATATGCGCCAGCCTTATCGAAGGGACGGTAGCAATCGACATAATACTCAATCTCCTCCCTGTCGAGCGCTCGGAAATGCACCTTCGAGCGGACGGAAAAACTCCTCTGCCGGGTGGCTGTGCGCAGCGTACAACCCGTTATCACCTCGTGGTCGCATCCCGACAGCAACGAGATCATCTCTATAGCTTCGGCTCTGTCCGAGGGCTTTCCCAATACGCGGTTAT
The DNA here is from genome assembly GCA_017391665.1 of Alistipes sp. Lineage (GTDB taxonomy): Bacteria > Bacteroidota > Bacteroidia > Bacteroidales > Rikenellaceae > Alistipes. Next base: position 5,191 of record JAFOXS010000267.1, read on the forward strand.
TGGCAATCACTACGGTGTCGGCCGTAAGCAGAATATCACCATCAGCCAAGGGCTCGGGGTAGGCATCACTCTTAAGGCGCGAGAGATACTCGGCCACATCCTCTGCAGGCATATCCTGAGGGAAGGTCTCATCGCACTCGAAGCGGTCGGCAAGAGTGAACTCTATACCCGCATCCGAGAGCAGCTGACGACGACGTGGCGACTGCGAGGCGAGGATTAGGCGGTAATTCTTTAATTTATCGTGTAGTAGCATAATTACATAACATCAAAATCCAACAATGTGTGACCACCGATGCGGGCCTTGATATTGTCGCCCACCTTAACGGCGCCCACTCCTACGGGCGTACCAGTGTAGATCAGATCGCCGATACGCAGGGTCATATACTTCGACACATGGGCGATGATCTGATCCACCGTAAAGAGCATATCGCGCGTAAAACCATGCTGGCGCACCTCGTCGTTGAGCAACATCTCAAACTCCAGATTCTGCACGTCGCCACCCAACTCCTTGAGCGGCACAAACTGATTCGACAGAGCGGCCGAGTGGTCGAAGCCCTTGCAGAGCTCCCACGGCAGACCCTTTGCTATGGCCTCACGCTGGAGGTCACGAGCCGTGAAGTCGATGCCGAGTCCCACCTCCTCGTAGCAACGTGATGCAAAACGCTCGTCAATACACTTGGCAAGGCGTGTGATTCGCACCACGAGTTCGCACTCATAATGCACCTCGTTGGAGAATGAGGGGATGTAGAAGGGGTCGTTATTGCGGAGCAGTGCCGTGTCGGGCTTTAGGAAAAAGAGCGGTTCCTTGGGCAGTTCAGCACCATCGTGCAGCTCAACGGCGTGGTCGGCATAGTTACGACCGATACAGATTATCTTCATTGTGATTCTATTTTTCTATGTTTACTAAATCATCGCCAGCAAGTTCAATGTAAAATTGTAAAGATTATGGGTTAGCATAGGTATTACAATACTACGAGTCTTAATGGTGATATATCCAAAGCCATAACCCACTATCCCTGTCCAGACGAAATTCATCGCATTTATTTGTAGCGCACCGTCGCTAAACGACAAAGCGTGTACAAGTCCGAACAGAATAGCATTGATTATAATGGCAGGAGATCTCCACGCGGCACCACCAACACGAAGTGTACTACACATCAAACCGAGCATTACTCCTCTATACATTATCTCCTCATCTATGCCGGGCATCGAGAGCTGAAAGAGCAATGTTTCGAGATTAAATTCTTTGTCATTCACAACTCCACCGAGGAGACTAACGCACATTATAGCAATAACAACCTTTAATGCCGATTTCAGCCCTGCCTTATCTTGGCGTAGAGTAAAGAAGTTGTTGTCGGCGAACTGTCGGCGGAAGAGAAAATACATCGCTACTCCGCACACTATTCCGTAAATCTTACCGTCCCAATTCCAATTGCCGTGGATTATATTTAGGCAGTCAAATTGAAATTGTACGGTAAGTACAGCGTTATAAATGAAATAGCAAACTACGATACCTAACACACGAAGATAATTCTCACGCGTGCGCTCTTTCATAAAGATAAGCAACAGAGGAAGAATTATTGCAATGTGCAATAACGGAGTTATAACCATTTGTTCCATAAGCCCCTATTTCCTAATTGTTTTGACAATATCAGCCGCGAAGCGATCACTCGCTCCTGCCCCACCGATAATAGAGCGCAACTCGTCAAAGTCGGCAAGCATCTTCTCTCGCTTTGAGCCACCGATAAGGATCGATCGCAACTCCTGCTCCGCCTCATCAACCGAGGGCTTATAGACAACCATCTCGCGAACGGCCTCACGCTTAAGGTTAAGGTTCACGAGCGACACAAAGGGAATCTTCAACAGATAAGGCTTACCCTTCTCATAGAGCCACGGAATACCGTAAACAACCAGTTCGGGAATACCTATCAACGCCGTTTCGAGCGTTGCCGTGCCCGACGTAACCACAGCCGCCTCGGAAATCTGCAGCAGCTCATAGGTCTTGTCGCAGACAAACTTCACGGGCATATCCTTTGTAAATACCTCATACTGCTCACGGGCGATCCATCCCACGCCCGCAATGACAAACTGTCTTTCGGGCATACGCTCCGCCAACTGCGCCATAAAACGCAGGTTAGCCTTAATCTCGCTCACGCGGCTACCCGCCAGCAGAGCGACAATGGGTCGTTCGTCCAAGCCATACTCCTTGCGAAAAACCGACTCCTCGGGTGCGGCGGCACAGCGCTGGGCGATAGCATCCATCAGGGGATTGCCCTCAAAGTGCGGCTCAATACCCTTGCTGGGGAAGTACTCCTTCTCGAAAGGGAAGATGATATAGAGTTTATCAACAAACTTTCGGAGTGCCTTCACTCTATGCTCCTTCCATGCCCACACCTTGGGAGCAATGTAGTAGTGTACGGGGATACCCTTTGAGTGTGCAAACTCGGCAATCTTGACGTTGAAGCCCGGGTAGTCAATCAGTATAACCACATCGGGCTGGAAAGCCATAATATCACGACGGCAGTCGCCCATCTGCCCCAGGATGGTGCGGATATTGAGAGCCACCTGCACAAAGCCGAAGAACGACATCTCACAGTAGTGCTTGACAAGGTTTTCGCGTCCGCCCACCTCGGCCATCATATCGCCACCCCAGAAGCGGAACTGTGCCTCGGGGTCGGCTTTACGCAAGCCCTTCATTAAGTTTGAGCCGTGCAGGTCGCCCGAAGGCTCACCTGCGATGATATAGTATTTCATACTCTTCTACATTTTTTCAAGGAGGTCGGGACGCAGGCGCTTGGTGCGCTCGAAAGATTGCTCCTCCTGCCACTTTTCAATCTCGGCAAAGTTACCCGAAAGCAATACATCGGGTACTCGCCAGCCACGGAACTCCGCAGGGCGGGTATATACGGGAGGTGCCAACAGATCATCCTGGAAGCAGTCCGTAAGCGCCGAGGCCTCGTCGCCAATAGCGCCGGGCAGAAGTCGTACGACCGAGTCGGCAATAATACACGCCGCCAGCTCACCACCCGTCAAGACGTAGTCGCCGATAGAGATCTCGCGCGTGATGAGGTGCTCGCGGATGCGGTGGTCAATGCCCTTGTAGTGGCCGCAGAGGATGATGATATTCTCGCACATCGACAGGCGGTTGGCCTCATGCTGGTTGTAGGTGATGCCATCGGGCGAGGTGTAGATAATCTCGTCGTACTGGCGCTCGGCCTGCAACTTCTCAATAAGTTCAAATACGGGCTCGCACTTGATCACCATACCCGCCTCGCCACCGAAGGGGTAGTCGTCCGTAGTCTTACGCTTGTCGTGGGCATAGTCGTGCAGGTTATGCACAACGATTTCAACCAAACCCTTCTCCTGCGCACGTTTCAGGATTGACTCGTGCAGGGGAGAGTCC
>JAFOXS010000133.1 GCA_017391665.1 Alistipes sp.
ATAAGCTACAACACAAAAAAAGACGATTCTTTCGAAGAATCGCCTGCTATTGCTTGCGCAAATACGCACAAAAAAAGACGACCCTCGAAAGAGTCGTCTAACCTTGCGGTGCGTAGGGGACTCGAACCCCTGACCCCGTGCGTGACAGGCACGTATTCTAACCAGCTGAACTAACGCACCATTTGCTGATTGCGATTGCAAAGGTAGTACAAAATTCGGAATCTGCAAATATTTTGACGCATTTTTCTAAGAAAAATAGCCTCTTCGCATTGCCGACGCACTTAACGCTCTTATTATGTGGATGTTCTATTTTGTGCGGGAATGATAAAAATTATACCCTATTTGCAATGTAGCTCAATAATCGTAATCTCGGGAGGTGCTCCCAGGCGCATGGGATAGAGCGTAAGGCCTATGCCATCGTTGATGTAGAGCCATCGGTTGCGTTTCTCATACAGACCACTCCAGCGTTTATATAGCAGTTGCGACGGAGAAATACCACGTCGTCCAACGGGGATTTTGATCTGCATGGCATGGGTATGGCCCGAGAGTGTAAGGTCGGCATAACCCTCGTCCAAAATTCGATCCCATAGTTGCGGAATATGGGCTATCGTTACATTGAAATCACCTTTGACGGCGCCACGATACGCCTTGCTGATCTCAACGTCGGGAAGGTTGGTTGAGTGGCGTTTATCCTGCAACTGCGCAGAAAAGGATATGCCCGTAATGGCTATAGAGTCCTTGCCGCGACGGATATATTGCGTATCATTGTCGAGCACCTTCCACCCCATCCTCTTCTCCGTGGCAATAACCTGCGAGGTGGTGTATGCCGTTGTAATCGTAAGCGAATCGCGAACATATACTCCCCTATCGTGGTTGCCCGTAACGGCAAATACCCCATCCCTGGCGCTAAGTTTACTCAGCAGATCTGTGATTTGTGGTGTTAGCTCAGAGTGACGCACATCGATAAGATCGCCACTGAAGGCTATCATATCAGCCTGCTGCGCATTGCAGATATCGATAATGTCGGCCACCTCGCGCTGGGGATTAACCAGCGATGCTACATGCAGATCGGAGATGTGCAGGATGCGGTAGCCATTGAACGATTCGGGTAGTCGCTCACTGCGAAGGATGACGTGGCGTACGGCATAGTCGGTGCGCGTTACAGCCATACCATAGACAAATTGGCAAATAGCAAAAATGCCCAAGACCGCAGCTATGCCTTGCCACCAGATGCTTCGTGTATAGGCCAACGCCAGCATAAGGGGCCCACGGGCAACGACAGTGAGCATATATGTGAAGTGAATCCACATCGATCCTACGACCATCCAGGTGGGATTGTCACGCCAGAATAGCTCATTCGTGAGCAGCCAATATATCTGAGGTAATAGATCAAGTAGCCAGAGCGTTGCGAGCAGACGACGACGTAGAGTGATACGCTGAGCAGGCACTAAGCGTTGTATGGCACGGTAGTCGAGCCACATCATTATGAGCGAACATAGGAGTATAATCCAGATCATCATATCTTAATCGTTATGCCCGATATGCACAACTCCATTTGGCATATAAGTTGTAAAAAATCTTCTGCGAGCCATTCTTCGAGGGTGCAAGACACATCGCAGATTGAGCAAAGATACAAACAAAATTTAGAATAGACTAAAACTGTCCGCTTATGAAAACAATTAGACTTTTTTC
>JAFOXS010000159.1 GCA_017391665.1 Alistipes sp.
ATCGTATATGAGGATGACGATCTGATAATCGTCAATAAGGAGGCGGGCATGGTTGTCCACCCGGGCTGTGGCAATTATAGCGGTACGCTGGTCAACGCCCTGACCTACCATCTGAAGGATCTGCCCCTGTTCCAGGAGGGTGATATGCGTGCCGGACTGGTGCACCGCATCGATAAGGATACCTCGGGTTTGCTCGTTGTTGCCAAGAATGAGCGCGCACACGCACGCCTTGCCAAGCAGTTCTTCGACCATACGATTCATCGCCGCTATGTAGCCCTTGTGTGGGGTAATCTGGAGGAGGATGAGGGAACGATCACGGGCAACATCGGCCGTAGTCCGAAGGATCGTCTGCAGATGTATGTCTTTGCTGATGGCTCGGACGGCAAGCATGCCGTGACGCACTATAAGGTGCTCAAGCGCTATGGCTACGTCACACTTGTGGAGTGCCGTCTGGAGACGGGTCGCACACACCAGATACGTGTCCACATGTCATGGCAGGGTCACCCCCTGTTCAACGACCCGCGCTATGGTGGCGACAGAATATTGAAGGGTACGACCTTCTCGAAATACAAGCAGTTTATCGAAAATTGCTTTACTATGCTGCCCCGTCAGGCTCTGCATGCCCGCTCATTAGGCTTTGAGCATCCGACAACGGGCGAGATGATGACCTTCGAGAGTGAGCTGCCCGCAGACCTGCAGGCCGTCATAGCCAAGTGGGACGGATATGTTGCCGCCCGCAAACTGGAGGAGGATTAGCCTATGTTTTTACCTACTACGATAAAAGAGGTCCGAGCCCTGGGGTGGGATTACATCGATGTGATCCTCTTCACTGCCGATGCCTATATCGATCACCCGTCATTTGGTGCCGCTGTCATCGGTCGTCTGCTCGAAGCCGAGGGCTACCGTGTGGCCATTGTGCCACAGCCCAACTGGAGGGACGATCTGCGCGACTTCAAGAAGCTTGGCACGCCACGTCTCTTCTTTGGTGTGTCGGGAGGTGCTATGGACTCGATGGTAAACCACTATACGGCCAATATCCGCCTGCGCAGTAACGACGCCTACACTGCCGGTGGCAAGGCCGGCTTTCGTCCTGACTATGCCGTAACGGTATATACCCAGATTCTGAAACGTCTTTACCCCCATGTTCCCGTTGTTGTGGGAGGTATCGAGGCCTCGCTGCGTCGCCTTACGCACTACGACTACTGGAACGACAGACTGAAGCCATCGGTCCTGGTCGAGAGTGGTGCCGACCTTCTGATATATGGCATGGGTGAGAGGGTAGTGCAGCAGGTGGCACGTGCCATGCGAAACGGCTACAATGCCAAACTTCTGCGCAAGATTAACCAGGTGGCTTTCCTTGCCGACAGGGAGTATGTCGAGCGTCTTGACCCCGCCACCACCAAGGTTCTCCACTCCTTCGAGGAGTGTCAGCGCGACAAGAGTGCCTTTGCCGAGAACTTTGTCATTGAGGAGCAGTTGAGTAACCAAAAGGAGCCTACGCTGACGCTCGTTGAGCAGGTGGGTGATAGGTATGTGGTTGTCACACCGCCCAATACCACACTCTCGACCGAGGAGCTGGATCACTCATTTGATCTTCCTTATGAGCGTGCGCCTCATCCCCGCTACAATGGCAAGGGTGATATCCCTGCGTGGGAGATGATCAAGCACTCGATAAATATCCACCGCGGTTGCTTCGGAGGCTGTGCCTTCTGCACCATCTCGGCACATCAGGGTAAGTTTATCAACTCACGAAGCGAACGATCTATTCTGGCAGAGGTTGAGAAGGTTGTAAAGATGCCCGACTTCCGTGGCTATCTATCCGATGTGGGTGCCCCCTCGGCCAATATGTACCGTATGGGAGGAAGAAATGAGGAGGCGTGTCGCAAGTGTCTGCGTCCCTCGTGTCTGCATCCGAAGCGTTGCCCCAACCTCAATAATGACCACCGTCCGCTGCTTGCTTTGTATGAGAAGATTCGTGCTGTGAATGGCATCAAGAAGGCATTTATCGGCAGTGGTATCCGCTACGATCTGTTCGATGACTCGCCATATCTGGCTACCGTTGTAAAGCATCATACCTCGGGACGACTGAAGGTTGCCCCCGAACATACCGAGGATCATGTGCTGAACCTTATGCGTAAGCCTCCGTTTGCAATGTTTGAGGAGCTGAACCGCGATTTCCGCTCGATATGCGAGCGTGAGGGTCTGCGCTACCAGCTTATACCTTATTTTATATCATCACATCCAGGTTGCCGAGAGCAGGATATGCGAGCCCTGGCGCAAAAGGTGCTGGGCCGACTGCATTTCGACCTGGAGCAGGTGCAGGATCTTACCCCCACGCCGATGACTCTCTCGTCGGTGATGTTCTATACGGGGATGAATCCCTACACGGGCGAAAAGGTCTTTGTGGCACGCTCGCAGGAGGATAAGCGCCGTCAGAAATCCTACTTCTTCAGAGATGAGCGCACCCCCAGGCCGCAGCGCAACGCGCAGAGACGACCTTCGCCAAAGGGTAAGAATATAAATAAAAAGGTATCGAAATAATTCGATACCTTTTTTGTTTATAACTCTAACAACCCTTCGGGTAGTGCCATTACGATGTGTCCGCGTTCAAAGTCTATCTTCAGGATAAACTCCTCGGCGGCAGGGATCAGACGCTCGCCCTCTCCAAAGTCAATGCCAAAGAGGGGATTCATGTCGCTGTCGTAGTAGTCGGTAACCTCGCCACGCAGTGCGCCGGCCTCCACGGTGAAGCCGATGAGATCCTCCATGTAGAATTCATCGTCATTCTCTTCCTCCTCTTCGAGGATGAAGAGCTCCTTGCCCACCAGCTCCTCGGCGCGACGCTTAGTGTCGAAGTCGGCAAAGAGTACATTGGCTCCCGCCGCGCCACGGCGCTCGAAGTGCTCGCAGTAGAGTGCTACGGGCAGCGAGTCTATCTCCACGAACATAGGTTCCTCCAGCGGGTCAAAATCCTCGGGGAAGGTGGTGTAGAGCGTGAGCGACAGGCCTCCTTTATTTATATCTCCAAATAGGCGTCCTACGCGTGCGATGTTTGTTCTGTTCTCCATATATGGTTGTCGTTACTTACAAAAAAAGGCTGCCACTGAAATGACAGCCCCGTGTGTTTTTAAGAAGCGGAGAACTACTCGGTCCCCTCTCTTGGAATGACTACTCTGCAGCCTCCTCAGTTGCCTCAGCGCCCTCGGTCTCGGCAGCAGCAGCCTCAGCAGCGGCAGCAGCCTTAGCAGCAGCGATAGCAGCAGCACGCTCCTCCTTAACCTTGGTCTCAGCAGCGAGTGCAGCCTTCTCAGCAGCCTTAGCGTCGGTAGCGAGCTTGTTCACCTTTGCAGCGATCTTGCTCTCCTTCTCGCCCATCCACTTGTTGAACTTAGCCTCAGCGTCGCTCTCAGAGAAAGCGCCCTTAGCTACGCCACCCAACAAATGCTTCTTGTACATAACACCCTTGTACGAGAGAATAGCTCGACAAGTATCGGTAGGTTGTGCGCCCTTGAGTAACCAATCCAAAGCACGGTCGAACTTCAGATCAATTGTAGCAGGATTCGTGTTGGGGTTGTATACACCCAATTTCTCGATAAACTTACCATCACGTGGCGCTCTGCTATCTGCGGCAACGATGTGGTAGATGGGAGCACCCTTCTTACCGTGACGTGCC
>JAFOXS010000255.1 GCA_017391665.1 Alistipes sp.
AGGGATCCCCAGCTTTATGAACTCGTTTTTGAACGTGCCCGACTGTTCAAAGAAGCAATGAACTTTTCCGTCGATTTTCATTTTCCTTTGATTTTTTCTTTGCACCAGCACCACCCAGAGCATAGTGAGAGTGCGATTAAAAACATACCCCAAAATAGGGCGTTGATTAGCTTGTTCATACTATCTCCCAAATACAAGCATCGCTGCATCCCTCGCGTGCTCCGAGGCGCGACCAGCCCAATTAGTTAATACCTTGAACTGCGAAGCCGTAAGTTTGGTGGTGTTGTGCATCGGTGCAATCTTTCGACACTCCACCCCAAGCTCGTCGCAGAAGGTCTCCCAAATGGAGCAGTCACGCTTGACTGACCCTGCCCCCTGCAACTTCTCGCGGTTGGCCGAGCCAAACCATGTGCGCTTTCGGGCGTCCTCGATATACACGACCACCTCGAAGCGTTGGTTGCCTTCGACATCGAAGGTGCAAACGTAGTCCTCTACGGTCTTCATCGCTTGAGTGATGGTCATTGTATCGACCATCCACAGCCTGCGCTCTAATCTCGACCACACCGACACCCCCGTGTGAGTGCCTGGGTCTATGCCGATGTATAGGGTGTGCTGTTTCATGAGATCAGACCGATTGCCAAACAACCAATGACTACCGCAAGCGTGATCATCGCAACGACGATCGAAACGCCAATCATCTTTTCAATCTTTTCCTCATTTCTCATAGCTCATCGGGTATTTGATATGTTTCTTTCTCGGTTTTGGTCACCCACGAAGGCTTGATCTTGCCTCGCACCCTCACGGCTACATAGGCCTCGGTTGTGCATCCCAGCTTGGCACACTCGGCCAGCATCTGCTCATACGTTCGTAGGTGATAGGGTCGGCCACCATCGGTCGGGCGTGCGCTTGTGGTCGGTCGTTTCCTTCGCCAAGCGATGAAATGCCGTCTCGCATCGGTCAGCTCCTTCGTGTCCTCTGTCATCATTACGCCCTTGCACCACTCGTCAAGCTCTTTGCGGAGGGTATCTATGGGCGTTTGTGTGTTCGCTGACACCTTCATCAGCCAAGCCTCATCGTTTGCCATACGGTCGTAAAGCTCCGAGGTGGGGATATGTGTTCCTTCAGGTAACTTTTCCTCACGCGCGGGCGTGGGCGTATTATCCTCCTCACATATTACATAATTCATATTACATAATTCATTATAGGGGTTTTCTTGGGGTTTTTCAGGGGTTTTTTCGGGGTTTTCTTGGGGTTTCTTTGGTCTTCCTCCAAGCACACCGAACTCCGCACCCTTCTTGCCATTTTCGTAGCGTTTGTTGTTCGCATCAATCATCGGCTTCACTAATGCCAGCATTGCTTTCGTAGTCTGCCCTATCTTACAAGTAATCTGCCCCTCCAATCCATACTGCATGATGGCAAGCGCAAATTCCCCTTGCAAGCCCTCTGGCAACTCCTTCACTGCATCGAGCCATGACTGATATACGATCATACTATCTCGCATCATATCCACATTCGGTTGTTCGTTATCTCTTTTTCGATGTAGTCCAACCAAGCCCTATCCTCGGCATCGGGTAGGGCTATACCTCCCTCGGCAGCCCATTTCTTCAATCGCTCGATCGAAAGGGTCATTTCGTCCGTCGTGAGGTCTGCACTCGATCGCAACACCTCGGCCGTGCCGAGCATCTTATCTGCGCGTCGAGTAACGAATAGGTCTCGGTTGCACTCCTTCTTATAATACTCGACCTTCACCCACTCGATCGTGTTGCCCGTTTGGAGTGCCAACTCTCCCAATAGCAGATGCAGGTAACTGTTCTGTGCTCTGCTTCTTTGTGGTTTCTTCTCGGTCAGCTCTACAATCGCGCTCTCGGCATCCAATAGGCGACCGATGCGCTTCTTCAGTCGCTCCCGATCGAGTGGGTTGTGTAGGTCGTAGATAGGCATACGTTAGAACGGGAGGTCGTCCAGATTCTCGGCTGCAGGAAGGCTCTCCACATCCTCGATGGTGGGCGTAGCAGCTCGGAATACCACCTCTTTGCCTCGTCCGATATAGGTGCGCTTCTCTTTGGCCTCGCGCTCCTCCTTCGTCTGGGTCGCATAGACCGAATGGGTGTTGCCATATTCGTCCGCCTCGCGTAAGTCTTGCACCGAGATTGCGAGGTACTTTTTGCCATTGTTGGCCA